>NZ_LYTM01000035.1:0-24526 GCF_001672445.1 Mesorhizobium sp. WSM3873
CTTCTATAAGCGCCTTCGCGCCAACGGCAAAAAGCCAATGGTGGCCATCGCCGCAGTCATGCGAAAGATCATCGTCACCCTAAATGCCAGGCTCCGGGATGCCCTGATTCCTCAGAGTTGATGACGAAGGGATAGGTCGCCGCCCCCCTCTGTCCTGCCGGCCCCACAAGGGGCCCACAAGGGACCCACAAGGGGGAGATCGGGGGGCGCGTCGGCTTTCGCCAATCTCCAACGTCGCCAGAGGAGATGCAAAGCACCTCCCTCACAGCTCCTTCTCCGCCAGCTCCCTGAATTCATCCGGCACCGAGCGCGCCGCTTCAAGCGCGACGGTGCCGTAGCCGACGGCCTGCTTGCCGAAGCGCTGGCGGATCTTGTCTATGGCGCGGTCGGCGCCGAAGCGGGCGAGGCCTTTGCGGCTGCCGGGCTTCAGCTTCTCGTCCGCCAGGCCGAGCGGCAGTTCGAGCTGCAGCTCGGCATGCTCTTCCAGATGCGAGACCGAGATCGCCAGCAGCGAGATTTCCCGTTCGCCAGGGTGAGCGGCGAGCACGCCTCTGACCAGCTCTTCCGCGACGTCAGCGAGCATGGTCGTCGCCTGGATCGGTTGCTCCAGCGTCACCGAGCTGGTGACCGCGCGCATGTCGGCAAAGCGCACGCGCACCGTCACCGTGCGGCCAGGCCGGTCCTTGGCGCGCAGGCGGCTGGCGACGCGATCGGCGAGATGCAGGAGCGTCGGCACGAAGACGCGCGGCAGCGCCGGTTTGCGGCCCAGCGCCGACTGCGCGCCGGCGGAATGGGCGCGGCGATGCGTCTCCAGCCGGCGCGGGTCGCGGTTCCAGGCAAGGGCCGCGAGCTTCTGGCCGGCGGCATGGCCGATCAGCCGCTCCAGCGCGCCGCTATGCGTGCGCGCCAATTGCCCGATGGTCTCGACTCCGATCTCGGCGAGCCGCGCTTTGGTTGCCGGACCGACGCCCCACATCAGCGACACCGGCAAATCGTGCAGGAAGGAAAGCTCGGTGCCGGGCTCGACCACCACCAGGCCGTCGGGCTTGGCCACCTGCGAGGCGATCTTGGCGAGATGCTTCGTCCGGGCCACGCCGATCGAGATCGGCAGGCCGAGCTCGCTCTTCACGCGGCGGCGGATGGTTCGCGCAATTTCGTCCGGCGGTCCGAACAGATGCGTGCAGCCGGCGACATCGGCGAAAGCCTCGTCGATCGAGATGCGCTCGACCAGCGGCGTGAAATCATCGAGCACCTTGATCGTGGCGTCGCCGAGACGCTGGTATTCGCCGAAGCGGCCGCCGACGAAGATGAGCTGCGGACAGAGCTCGCGCGCCTTGCGGCCGGGCATGCCGCCGCGAACGCCAAAAATCTTCGCCTCATAGGAGGCGGCAAGCACCACGCCGCCGCCGACCGCGATCGGCTTGCCGCGCAGCGACGGGTCGAGCAGTTGCTCGACCGAGGCGTAGAAGGCGTCGAGATCGGCATGCAGGATGGTAGCGGCCGAAGCGGCGTTCGTGGCGGCCATCGCGCTCCCGGCTCCATCCATCCACTTTTCGGCATCGCAGCATTAGCAGCAACTGTTGTAAGCGGTAATGCGTGTGAACATAAAGAGAACAAAAGGAGTTTCCTGTCAAGCCGGCCAGCTGGGGATGAGAACATCTGCAACCCCTCACAACCAAGGGCTTTGACCGGTTGCGCCGGCGTGCTCCCCTTTGACGGGTTGACCGCGAGACCAGGGAGGGGCGCGAAGGATCGCGGCCCGAAACTGCGTCATGCTAGGACGAAGCCAGGAACGAAACGACGCGCGAAGAGGCCAGGATGACGAAGTGCGGCCGAGCCGGAGCACCGCCCCTCCGATCTTCAGGCGCACTTCTCCGACAGCCCTTAGACCGGCTTGGCGTATTGCTCGGCGCTCAGCACCTCGATGCATTGGAACGGCTCATTGCCTTCCACCCAGGCGTCATGCCCGGGCGGGATGGTATAGGACGTGCCGGCCTCGAAGGTCTTCTGCGTCCCGTCGTCCATGCGTATGGTGATCGTCCCGGACACGACATAGCCGACATGCGACACCTGGCAGCTGTCGGTCTTGACCACCGGCTTCACGCATTCGGACCATCTCCAGCCCGGCTCCATGTTGAGCCGCCCGAGCGTGTAGCCCGGCAGCCGCACCACTTCGACCCGGGTCTTGGCGGGCGAGCGAACCTCGTCGGGATTGTTATGCGACTTGGATTCGAGCTTGGTGACCTTCATTGCAGCTTCGGCCATGGCATCCTCCCACTTCCAAGGATTGCAAGCGGGACCTGACACACGATCGTCGGCGACCGCCGCTGGATTGATACGCCTTTCAATGAATGATTGCTAATGTAATTGCCGGGCGCGGCGCGAAATCGATTTTGCCGCGCAGGCCCTATTGCAAGCACGCTCTGCCGGTGTTTTGCTGTTCCTTGCGCCTGGCACGACGGTGGTTGAGGGGCCACCCCGTTTCTCGCCCCTTGGGGAGAATCCTGTGAACCCTCGGCAAGTGAATTTCGCCAATAGTGCCGCGGCAAAGCCAGGCCCCGTCCGCGATAGTCCATTTTCATTTCCGCTCGCGGGCGCGCGCTCACCGCGCCCATCGAAACCGCCATAGGCGAGGCCAAGCCGGGTGGAAGGCGATACTCGAAAAACAGACAAACTGGGAGGAATCGATGCTTCATCAGGTAGGAAAAACGGAAACCCGTCCGCCGGTCGGGGCAGTGCGCCGCACTCCGCCGGCGCTTCGCCAGTGCTGCGACAACTATATCTGTCCGACCTGCGACCAAGTCGTCGAATTGACGGACTTCCGCCAGGTCGTCTGGCATCAAAGGCCGGGCCATCGGCCGATGGAATTGGATGACTGAGCGGACCTGCCGGAGACAAAAAGGGCCCGAGAAAAGAGGGCCCGAGAGAAAAAGGGCCCGCGCCTTCCAGAGGAATGCGCGGGCCGAAGCTGGAGTAGCCATTCGATAAACGCGCAACCGGCCTACCGGTTGCGCCAGGCGGATCAACCGCCGTTGGCCGGAGCCGGGGCC
This sequence comes from Mesorhizobium sp. WSM3873, assembly GCF_001672445.1. Lineage (NCBI taxonomy): Bacteria > Pseudomonadati > Pseudomonadota > Alphaproteobacteria > Hyphomicrobiales > Phyllobacteriaceae > Mesorhizobium > Mesorhizobium sp. WSM3873. Next base: position 3,051 of record NZ_LYTM01000035.1, read on the forward strand.
GGAGCCGGAGCGGCAGGCGCGGGTGCCGGCGTCGTCGACGGAGCCGCAGGCGTCTCCACCTTGGGCGCCTCGACCTTCGGCGCATCGAGCTTCACATTGACATCCGTCGATCCGCCACCGCCGGTGCGGCCACCGACATTGATGATGCCGGTAAAGAACAGCAGGGCCACGATCGCGATGATGGCAAGAACGATCGCCACTGCTGTGCCGGCGCCGCCCCCGCCACTGGTGTTTACAACTGTAGGTCTGTCGGCCATGGTTTCCTCTCCTCTGCCGATTGGGATGTCGTGGCAACGGCGCCAAAGCTGGAATGTTCCTGCTTTCGGGCCACGGTCCCTTGTCAGGCGGGACCTGAGGCCGCACCTTTGAGCGCAGAGGTCCGAATGGGCGATTTCTGGAAACAAGTAGGCCCACAACTCATTGTGGCACAACCGTCGAGTAACGTCCCTTCATCGGCGGTTTGAAAGTGGAGTTGCCCGCCATTTCCTGCGATGTGGCGGGCAACTCCCACAATCCCGCAGTCTGCCGAGATTCGCGAACCTGTTCGCCGCGCTTTTGCCGGTCGATCCAAACGACCACAGGCGTGCGCGACGTACTTTTATGCCCTGCCTGCCGCTTCGCTCGATCTCAGCGCGGGCCGCCCAGGCTGTCGCCAAATCATGATGCACCACTCCGAGCGGAACCCGGCCGCCCGTCACGCCGTTGACTTCCGCGAAGGGATCCTGTGGGCGGAGGCCGCCATGGACAGCTTCGAACTGATCGATCTTCTCTGCGTCGTCGACGCCTGCGCCAGCGATGGCGCGGCTGGGCGCCTTGTTTCGATGTCGAGAGCCGTCGAGGAACTGCGCGTCTTGACCGGTGACTTCGTCTCATCCGACGAGGCGGCGGCGAACGCGTTGAGCCAGGTGGCGCTGCAGCGCGGCTGCGCGGTGTTGTTCGACGAACAGCCCGGCGCCGATATCGTCGGCGAGTACTGATTTCCCCTCGACGGAAGAGCGGCGCTATTTCGCCAGGGTGATCATCCTGCCGGCATACATCTCGCGATTGCCGAGCTCGGCCGCGCAGTCCGATTTCACCGCCGAGTTTCCGGTCATGCCTACGGTATTGCCGACCAGCCGCAGGCAATTGCCCTGCGCGTTCATGTCCGAATTCCCGGCATAGGAGATCGCCGCGTCGGGGGCATAGATGAAACCGCTGACCACCGAGCCGGATCCGCCGTTGATCGTCAGCGCCGCGGTGTTGGCCTTGGCCTGGAAGATTGTGATGCCTGCATAGGGGCCGCTGGTCGGCGGCGAGAGGTTCACCTGCTCATTGGCATTGATGTAGAGCTGCGAGCCTTCCATCAGGAAGATCGTCACGCCCTGGCCGGTGAGGATGCCATTGCCGCCGGGCTTTATGGTGACGTTGCGCAGGATGTAGACGCCCGGATTAAGCGTGATCTTCCCAGACCAGGTCTTGTCGCAATAGGTGCCGGGCGAGAGCGTGACCGTCTTGCCGTTCGGCATGGATTGGCACATGCCGTAGGCGGGCGGGGTGACATTGGCCAGCGGGTCGAAAGATGCGTACTGGTTTTCGAGCGGTGCGCCGCACGAGAGTGTTGCATTGGGCGGCGTCAACCCCGAGGTCGAGCCGACCGTCGAGACGCATGCGGCGCTAAGCAGGGCCGAGCCGCCGCGGTCGATGGCGTCGGCCGCGTCCGAGTTTGCGGCGATCACGCAGCCGTTCATCGCCACATTGGTCGAGCCCTGCAGGTTAACGGCGGAGCCGACATGCGGATCGAGCGCCAGAACGCACGCTTGCGCCCCGGGTTTGACCTCGACGGAGGCGGAGCGGGTCGCCTGCCAGGCCGGCGCGCCGCTGATGAAAGCCGCTCGGCTGATGCTCGACGACAGCGAGATGGTGTAGCCGCTCGGATCGCCGCTGGCCGCTGCCTGGAACGCCCCGACGCTGCCCGAATATTCGCCGGCGTCGGCGACGCTCAGATTGGCTGAGAAGAAAGTCAGGCCGAGCTGGCGCACATCGCCGGCCGACATGGTCGGTTGGTATTTCGTGCCCACCGCCAGCCCGGCTGCGTCCAGCGAGTTCTGCAGTTGCGCCGCGTCGTCGCTCGTGCCGGCCACATCGACGGCGCCGGCCACGACAAGCATCAGCGGCACCATGGCGATTGCGGTCGCCAGCGCGAAATTGCCGCGCGTCGAAGCCCAGAACCGTCTGATCATGGCAGCACCCCTCGCCCGAAACGGCAGAGACACTACTCCAGCCGTCTCTACGACCGATTTCCGAAAAAGATAAAATGCAGCAAAAGCTAAAATCGCTGATTTATCCGCAGCTTGACCTTAGGTCTTATATGAAATGGGACCTAAGTCTGAGTCGCGGCCGCGCAGGGCGGTAAATATGCATACAAGGGTCTGAAAATCGCAAGTCGAGGAAAAAAATTAGCCATTCGTTTATCGCCGGGTGTTGAACGTGGTGGCTGGGATAGCTTGGGCGCGCTCGGCCATGAACACATTCGGTCGGATTTTCAGACAGTTCGTCTCCCGCCGCCTGCGGCGCGGCGAGAGCGGCAATGTTGCGACGATCTTCGCGCTCACCCTGCCGATCGTCGTCGGCGGGGCTGGGCTCGGGGTCGAGACGTCCTACTGGTACTATTCCAGCCTGAAGCTGCAGGCGACGGCGGATGCCGCCGCCTATGCCGGCGCGCTGGAAAAGATCCAGGGATCCAATACCGCGGCGATCACGGCGGCCGCGACGCAGTCGGCGACCGACAACGGCCTCGGCAATGGCACCATCACCGTCCACGCGCCGCCCACCTCGGGGCCGAACACGGCCAAGAAGGCAGTCGAGGTCATCCTCAACCAGAACCTCGACCGGATGTTCACCTCCATTTTCACGGACAGCAAGGTGCCGGAGCAGGCGAGGGCAGTGGCGCTCATCACCGACGGCGCCTATGCCTGCAACAGGGCGCTCAATCCGTCGGCCTCGCAGGCGGTGAGCATTTCCGGCAACACCAGCCTTAAGCAGGTCGGCTGCGTCATCATGGCGAACTCGATCGCCAACGATGCCATCAAGGTCCAAGGGTCGGCAACCCTCCAGACCGACTGCCTGATCGCGGTTGGCGGCGTTTCGCTTAGCACGACGCCCACGATGGTCTGTAAGTCTCCGATCACAGGGGCCTTGCCTGCGGCCGATCCTTACGCTGACCTGCCGACGCCTGCGGCCTCGAACCAATGCCAGAACGATAACAAGACGACGCTGAGCCCCGGGACCTATTGCAGCGGCATGAACCTCAAGGGCAATGTCACGCTTTCTCCTGGCGTCTATGTCATCCAGGGCCCTTTGAAGATCAACGCCAACGCGGTCGTCTCCGGAACGGGCGTGACCATCTTCATGGCCGGCAGCAATACCGTCAGCATGAACGGCAACGCCACGGTGACGCTGAGCGCGCAGACATCGGGCCCCTATTCCGGCGTGCTGTTCTACGGCGACAGGACCGGCACCAACGCGTCGAACACCTTCAACGGCACCGCGAACTCGCTTTTGACCGGCGCCATCTATTTCCCCAGGCAGCAGGTCAGCTATCTCGGCAACTTCTCGGGGACCGGCGGCTGCACGCAGGTGGTCGCGGACACGATCCAATGGTCCGGCAGCACGACAATCAAGCAGGACTGCACCAGCCTTGGAATGAAGAATATACCGGCGGCGCAGTCGGTTGCGATCGTCGAGTAGCGGCATGGAGCCAGCCGCTATCCGCTTACGCAAAGACCGCTCCGGTGCCGCCGCGGTGGAATTCGCGCTGGTGTTGCCGGTGCTATGCGCCGTCCTGTTCGGCATCGCCGATGGTTGGTCCTATGTCACCAACTCGATGGCGATGCGGGCCGGCGTGAAGACGGCGGCGAACCTGCTGCTGGCCGGCGCAACCGATGACAACGCCGTCCAGGCCGCCGCGCTCGCGAGCTGGCAGAAGAAGCCGGACGATGCGGCCGTCGTTGTCACCCGCAGCTACAAGTGCGGGGCGACCGTGGTCACTTCGACCACTATCTGCGCTGGCTCGAAGCTGCCTTCGGTCTTCGTCCAGATCCAGGCGTCGGGCACCTGGGTTCCGCCGTTCACCTTCGGCGTCTTCCCGGGCAATAGCGCGCTCAGCCATCAGCAGGTGGTCCGTGTCCGCTAAGCAAAAAACCAGGCTGTTTGCCAGCAACGCCTCTGGCGGCGCCGCGATCGAGTTCGCGCTGATCGTGCCTTTCCTGATCATGCTTCTGTTCGGCATCTTCGCCTTCGGCTGGTCGATGAACAACGAGTCCAGCGTGCGCTATGCGCTCGAGGCCTCGGCGCGCTCGCTGCAGCTTGACAGGACGATGACCCAGGCTCAGATCCAGGCGATCGCGACGCAGAAACTACAGGCGCTCGGCTTGCAGAACGTGACAGTTATGATCACCACCGACCCGCCGAGCGGCGGCTTCAAGATGGCGCATGTCAGCGCCAGCTATGCCTTCGTCATCAACTTTCCCTATTTCAGCGATTTTCCGATCAATTACTCGACCACTGTCACCGTGCCGCTGATCAACAGCTGAAGCACGTCTCCCCAAAGTGGGACTTCGTTTCGGGTCAATGCCAGGGCTAAGCTTAACAAGCTGTGTGGGCCGAAAGATTGCGACACGCTTCAGGGCATGCCGAGGAAGAATATATAAGTATATATCTGGGATTGGCCGCAAAGCGGGATAAGAACACCTCGGTAGCGCGCCCCAAGCGCTGGTGGCATCACCGCTCCCGCGGGTTGCCCTAAACGATGCCGCGCACGTCCGAAAATCGCCTTTATAAACAGGCGTCTTGTACTCCTCGACGGACGCTGGCCGCATAGCGTTGGGCCCATGGTCCGACGGGAGGTGGGCCTTCATTGTTCCAGAGGGCGGACCTGGCCTTAGCCCATTTATTTACGCAATAATTTCAGCAAGTTAACAGGTGTTCAGCAGGATTTCCGGAGCTGCTTCTCGGGATACTCTCTTGCCGCCACCGAATTTGTTTAAAAGTTACTCCAAGCCGTTAGGGAATTCTCATATGACGCGATCTAGCGGTTGGGCATTGGTGGCGATTCACCTGCGGAGAAACATGATGACAATCCGGAAAACACTTTTGGCTTCGCTCGCCATTCTGGCGCTCGCGGCGGCTCCCGCACTTGCCGGAGCCGGCGGCAATGGCGGGGGCCACGGCAATGGCGGCAGCCATGGCGGCGGTAATGGCAATGGCAATGGCGGGGGCAACGGCAACGGCGGTGGCAACGGCAAGGGCGGCGGCAAGGGCCAAAGCGGCAACAGCGGCGCCTCGCATGGCAAGTCGGCGTCGGCAAAGGCCGCCAAGTCGCAGGTCGACGATGCAACCGATGACGACACGACGGACGATACCACTAAGGCTGCGACGCCGAAGGAAAAGAACATCCATGCCAAGCTCGGCCGGCTGAACTCGCTCCAGCGCAACATCAATGCCTACATGAATTCCAAGAGCAAGAAGTTCGCGGGCATTCAGGCTTATGTGACCCAGGCCGCCGTAGCCCAGAACGCGCAGGCCAAGCTTGACGCGGCAAACGCGAAGCTGGCCGCCGACCAGGCCCAGCTCGGCACGCTCACCCAACAGCTCGCCGACCTCAATGCAACCGACACGACCAACATGACGGCCGAGGAAAAGGCGGCTTTCGATGCGCAGGTTGCCGACGTTCAGGCGCAGATCGACGCCCAGAACGCCGCGATCGCCGCTGACACCCAGGCGGTCACGGATGCCCAGGCCGCGGTGACCGCTAACCCTGCCCCCGATGACGCCACGCTCGACGCCGCCCTGCAGGACATGGCCAACAAGCCGGTCGATCAGGAGGTGACGGACTGGGCCAAGGACGTGCTGGCCGACAAGATCGACCAGGCGGCTGCGGCGACGTCCACGCCATAAGGCACAAGCGGCGAACCTGCCGGAGTGAAATTGCCTGCCGCCGGGGCGACCCGGCGGCATTTTGTTTGGCTGACGGCAATGCATTGGAACGATAGCTACAGACCAGGGAAGGCCGGGGGAATCCTGGTTGCGGCGAGCAGAAACGCCACGCCGAGGCACAGGCGGAATTCAAAAAAAGGCTCGCCTTTGAGGCGAGCCCAAAAGTAGCAAAAGCCGAGGTGGTCAGACGGCTTCTACCCGCGCCAGAAAGCTAACGTGCGGCGCCGGCCGACCGAATAACATTAGTTAAGGAAGAGCTAAAAATCCCTCGGCGTCCGCACCGCTGGAAGCCTTTCGTCGGTTTTGGTTGGCATTGTGCCACGTGTTTGAAAGGGTGGCAGAACCGACGGCGGTGGCGCAGACCGGGTGATCGAAAATCGGCGCGACGAAACGAGTTTGACCGGGAGCTGTATGGTCAGCTCCCGGCCCCCGGTTGCCACCCCAGAGTTCTCGCTATGAATGTCGTACTACGATATAATGGCCGGCGTTGGAATGGGGGACGGGCAATTTCTTTTGCGAGCCGCCCTGCATTGGGGAAAACAACTGCAGGCCCGGGGACCGCTGCCCCGCCGGCGCCGACCCTTGCGGGCCTTTTTGCCTCGCCTGACGCTGTGCGCAATGCACACCAAAACTTCGCTGCCTTGTGGCTAATATGCGTTGCGGTGTGTAGCTTAGCGGGTGAGGGATTTCACAGGGCATTGGGAGGACAACAAAATGCCACGGGTTTCGGAGCTTTTCTTCAAGACGGCCGTCATCTTTCTCATCCTGGGCATAGCCGCCGGGCTGCAGATGGCGATTTCGGGCGACCACGGCGCCTTCCCGGCGCACGCCCACATCAACCTTCTCGGCTGGGTGACCAGCGCGATCTTCGGCGGTTACTACGCGCTCAATCCGGCCAAGGCAGAGCGCCGCATCGCCATGATCCATTACGGTCTTTATACGGTTGGCCTCGTGATCATGCTGCCGGCGCTCTACTGGATGCTGGCCGCAGGCCATCCGGAGATCGAGCCGGTCGTGGCGATCGGCTCGCTGATCGTCGCCGCCGCGGTGCTGACCTTTGCCTTCATCGTCTTCTCGTCCGCGGAGACGGTGCGCTCGGCCACGGTCGCTCCGGCGCAGTAACGGTGCACCCAACAGCGCGTCGCCTGAACCGGCCCAGTGCGACGCGCTCAATTGCTCGATCGCACGCGGCCAAGATTGGCACGTCATCCTGTGGCGGAGCAGGGAGCGAAGCGACGCGGCGCAGACTGCAGGCCGTAAGCTCAGAGCGTTACGACGGTGCAGGATTCTGCCGCGCTGCGTTCCTCGACGAGGTCACGGCTTGGATTCTCGGGTCTTCGCTCCGCTTCACGTCGCTACCCAAAAGATGACGGTGCTGGGGGCTTTGGCCGGACGCTGAGCCGCCTTACGGCAGCAGCCTCGGGAACAGCCGCGAGATCAGCGCATGGACGATGCCGTCGCGCTCGAACGGGCCGGGCAGCTTGGCGGGGGCGCCGGCGTCGCTCGCCTTGCTCTCGTCCGTGGCCCGGCCTTCGGCTTGCACGAGCCACAGCACAGCCACGAAGTAGCCTGCCTGCAGCACCACGCCCGCCAGGAACGTCCAGCCAAGCGACTGCCAGACGGACCCGGTGGACATGAAGGTCCAGCCGAGAACCACCAGAAGCGTTGCCGTCATTCCCACAAGAAACTGCGGAAAATACATTTGCCCAACCGAGCGCCGCGACCAGTTAGGGTCTTCGACGATCTCGCCCATTGCTCTACCCATGTTGACCCTTGCACCTTTTCCGCCAGGATCGCAAGACTTCACGCAGACCCCTTGCCATAGGTCTTAACTCCGGCCCGCCGAAGGACCTATGCCTCAGGAACCAAGCCGAGGCCGATTCCGTTCCCTCGCGGCACGATGATCAGGAGCAGCTAATGAACCGCAGCGGGCTACCGGGCGCGCTGGCGTGTTCGCCTGCTTTCGGCCCGTGCATCACCCTTCGCCGCCGCTGACATGCTGCTGAGCTGAACCCGGCCGCCGGTTGCCGCAGTGCCCGCCCGCCGAGCACGGCCCTTCATCGGCGGGAGACGGCCCTCCGCCCTTCCACGAAAGAAGCGGAGAGTTAGCTCTGACCTCCAATCGGCCGGATCACGTCGCGGCCGGCTCTGGGCTGGCCGAAGAGGTTATCGGGATTGGGGCCTTGGCTGGACCAGTCTTGTATCGAAGGCGTCGGGCAGGCGAACGTGCGCCAGCGCCCTGACCGATCCCGTTGCCATGGCATCCGGCGGCAGAAGGATGACCATCTTGGCCTCGCGATCCGGCCAGAGTGGCCTGCCGCCTGCGAAGAACACGAGCGCCACAACGCAGATCAGAAGAACGGCGGCGAACAGATTCGCAATGATCTCTCCGAGTTGCATGCAGCACCCCCAAAAGGAGCACCCGCCGCATCGCAGGTAGCGGCGGGTGCAACAACAACCGACGATGAAGGGACCTATGCTCGCCAGTCATGACTCCAACAACATAACTGCCTGTATGTTTCGAGAGGGGGACCAATGCCCTCCCATACCAGACCTCAGTCCGACGGCTGTGTTGCGGCGAGGGCGGGCGATAAGGCTTGGACGGGGCTGCCCCCGGCTTCGGGGAGGGGACGTTTGCGCCCGCGGCTGAAGCGACATAAGAAAAGCCCGCCATGCCTTGCGGCACGGCAGGCCTCCTGTCGGAAATGCTGTCTGGATCACGCCTCCAGGATCACGACGATCCTGTAGGTGTCCGGATCCACGATCACGATGCGCCCGTCGGCCAGCACGAAATACTCATAGGTTTCGTAAGCCGGGACGATCTTGACGATGCGGGGCGGCAGGCGATGCAGCCGGATCTTTTGCCGCGGAACCTCGACGCCGACCGAGATGTCGAAGCTGACATCGCGAACCGGCTGGACGTTGGTCTCGCGGATGATCTGCGTGATCTGCGTCCGCTGCTCGACCGTCACATTGGTGATCGAGGCCGTCTTGTCCTGGTCGGTCCGGACGTTGCCCTGAGCGTTCTGCTCAGTGGTCGTGCCGGTCTTGCCCTGAGCGTTCTGCTCGGTCTGCATCTTGGTGGTGCCCTGGGCGTTCTGGTCGGCGGTAGTGCCGGTCTTGCCCTGAGCATTCTGCTCGGTCTGCACCTTGGTGTTGCTGTCAGCATTCTGCTCGGTGCTGGTGCCGGTCTTGCCCTGGGCCTGCTGTTTCTTCTTCAGCGTAGTGTTGTCCTGAGCATTCTGCTCAGTCTGCACCTTGGTGCTGCCCTGAGCATTCTGCTCAGTCTTGGTGTCGGTCTTGCCCTGCGCCTGCTGCTTCTTCTTCAGCTGCGTATTGTCCTCGGCGTTCTGCTCGGTGCTGGCGCCAGCCTCGCCCTGGGCATTCTGCTCAGTCTTCATCTTGGTGGTGCCCTGGGCATTCTGCTCGGTCTGAGACTTCATCTTGCCCTGGGCCTGCTCGCCAGCCTTGCCGCCCTTCGGGCAGTCGGCTTGGCCGGCGGCACAATTATCGCCGCCGCTCGGCTGCACGGACTCGGTCTGCGCCATCGCGGCGCCGCAACCAACGCCGAGCGCGATCATGCTCGTGATCAGAAGATGTTTCATCTGATTTCTCCTCGGAAAGTCGGTCCCTTCGTTGGTTAAACACGACTTGGAAGGCATTGTTCCGAGATTGTTTTGCCAAGCGGCGGCGGCGTTCCTACGCCGGCGGATGCGCGGAATTTTGCAGGAACAAGCCGTGGCCCTCGGCGTTAGGACGGTGCCGATCGGCTGTGGAAATCGCAGGCGCAGCAGAGGAGGCGATTGACCACACAAAGGAGACGACCATGAAAATGCACATCACCACCGCCGCCGCGGCCCTCCTGCTTCTCGCCGGCGCTGGCGCCGTCGCTGCGCAGGACACCGTCGTGATCGCGCCCGAGCAGGAAACCGTCATCAAGGAATATGTGCAAAAGCAGCCGCTGGCTTCGGTGAAGGTTCCCGGCATCGAGCTGAACATCGGCAGCACGCTTCCCGAGACGGTCGAACTGCACGAGGTGCCGAACGTCAAATATCGCTATGTCGTGGTCGATAACCGGACTGTGATCGTCGACCCCGGCACGCGCAAGATCATCAAGGTGCTCAATTAACCGATAGCGTAATCGGCCGGACGGATGGCCCGCCGCCGGTCACGGCGGCGGGCGGTTAACGGAAAATTATTAATTTACGATATCCTAACGGAACCTTTGACCCACACCCAAGTTGGGCGCTTTGGGTCAAATCTGTCTCATGGGCAACACAAACCAGTGGCAGAAACAAACCTGTCTCATAGGCAACACAAACCGGTGGCAGAAAGCAGAATCGGGCGGCGGCGAACAGGCATGGGCAGGGGCGAGGAGGACTAGTTAACATGTCGAAACGAGAAATCGGAACATCCCGCTCGCTCGGGATGCGCGTCGCCGAGTTGCGGGCCAGGATGGAAGACGCCCACATCACCGCACATGAAATAAAGACCTTCCAGAAGGTCGCGGCCATAATGGGGGGCGGCGATGGCTCCCTACGCATCGATGCGGACGATCTGATCGCCGCATCTTTCCTCACCGAGTCGTGCGAAGCTTCGCTGAACTGACAGCCGTCATCGATGTCGACTGGCTGCCGTCCAGCACTGGGCGGCAGTGAGCGGCGCTACGCCGCTTGGCGCGACAAAAGCCTTCGGCCGCGAGGGCTTTTTCGATGATGCTTGGTTCCATAAGCCCGATCCTATAGAACCGGACTTCAGCAGCCTGTCACGCCAGCGGCCATTGCCGGCGCTGCTGGCTTATGCTCCTGGCCTTGACGCGTCTGATCTTGGCTTCGCGTAGCGCGGTGACCGGGTCGACGCCGGTCCACAGAATGCCGGCCTTCTGAGCGAATGCCACGAAGGCCCGCCGCGCTTCCCCGAGTTTCCTCTCGCCTGTCCGCGCTGCCTCGCAGGTCTGCACGGCCGCGGCATAACAGTCGCCGCGCATCGCCGGCGGCCATTCTTTGAGGAAATTCTGCATCGCCGCCAGGGAAGCGATCTCGCGCTTGAAGCCGGCCCCGACTGCGATCGCCACCGGCGCGCGGAGCGGCATGTCGCTTGTGATGTGAACTGCAGTCATGGCGGGCCTTTGCTTGTCGAATTATTCAATTCAAACAATGCGAAGCCGCCCCGGCGGTTCCGCCGGCAACAATCAATTAGGCGCCGCAGACGGAACAAGACCCCAATGCACGCGTTTGCCCCGGGAGCTCCTATGTTCGACCTGCCAGGGTTTCCGCGACGGCGGAGGCGGGCGGAGCTCGCCAACACAACAGGAGACTTATGATGAAACGCACCCTTATTCCTGCTGTTGCCGGCCTTGCTCTGATCGCCGGCGTAGGCTTTGCCGCTGCGGACCAGATCATCGTCACGCCGGAGCAGCAGACTGTTGTCAAGGAATATGTCCACAAGCACCCGATCGCCTCGGTCAACATACTGGGGCTGGAACTGGGCGTCGGCTCGACGGTGCCTGACACGGTCGAGCTGCGGGAGGTGCCGGACGTTCAGTACAGATATGCTGTGGTCAACGATCGCACTGTCCTGATCGATCCTGGTACACGCAGGGTCATCCACGTCATCGAGTGATCTTACGCTTACGAGCCCCGATCCTCCCGCCAAACCGGCGGGGGGATGCCGGCTCCTAGGAAGGAGTCGCAGCCATGCATCATCCCCATGTCGAATCAGTCGACTGTGCAAAGGCGGTCGACCAGCTTCTGGCCGAACGCCGCACTGGCCTCTTATCGATGAAGGAAGCGATTGGCCTGTTGCGCAGGCGCACCGGAACCGAACGCTCTGACGCCGATTTAGCCGCATTGATTACAAAGAAGGCGGCGTATCTGGGAGTCGCTATCGTCTCCGACGTGCACTGAAGAAATCGCTGCCGAAGTTCAGGCACCTACGCGTCGATGCGCAAGACGCCACCAGAAAATTCAGCTAATGTTTCCGTGGGGGAGCGGCCCCACTCAAAGGAGGCGACAGTGACGGACGACAGGCAGGAACGCATTCGCCGGCGGGCGCACGAGATCTGGGAGCAGGCCGGCCGGCCGGAAGGCGCGCATATGGAGCACTGGGACCAGGCGGCCGCCGAGATCGACGCCGAAGTAAAGCCGAAGTCCAAGGCCGCGTCCAAAAAGACGGCCGCCGCCAAGCCGAAAGCGGCCAAGACCGAAACACCCGCCAAAGCCCCCGCCAAGGCCAAGGCTCCTGCCAAGCCGAAAGCCAAGGCATGACCCCAGCGGCCGTTGCGCCGCTGCCATCCGCACAATCGAAATGTAGCAAGCCCGCCCGAAGATTTAGGGCGCGGAGGTGGAGGCTGAACGGCTATCGCCTCCCTTGCTTCCTGGCGTATTGCGCAACGGCGCAGAGGAAAGCCAGCGCGGCGGTATCGCAGGCCGCCCGCGACGGCGACGGACCCTTGGCAAAAAGCACCGCGTCCGCGATCGGGATCGTCAGCCCATGCTTCCTGGCGAATGAGGTGACTTCGTAAGGCTGATCGTCGGCTGGTGCGCCGATGTCGATTTGCTGGTCTATCAAACGAGTTCCTCCCTGGTACGCGACTATGCCTTCCTTCGCCCGAAAGGAATTAACTACCGGCCGCTCGCCCGCGTCCACCAATTGGCAATTGTGTGAAACGATACATTTGTCGAGGTGCATCCGAAAGTTGCAAAAGCGAATTCTCTGCACCCGGCGCGGGCGGAAACCATTCCGTCGCCGCGCTCCTTCGCGCCCCTCTGTTTCGTCGCGTTTGGTGGTATTCCTCCGCGAAGAAGGAAGGACATCTCACTCCCAGGTATCGCTCGATTTTGCAAAGCGCACGCCCTCCGCAGTCATCGCGCACTCGCATTCGCTGATCAGCCTGAGGTTCCTCAAATATCGCGCGATCGTTTCGGGCAGCCAGGCCGCGCAGGCCTCGACATAGGCGCGGCCGTGCACCAGCGTGCCGGTCGAAAGCCGGTCGTCCTTCTCCGCGATCACCTTCAGATATTGCCGGATGAAGCGGATGTCGTCGGCGATGTCCTGGCTGGCCATGCGCCACGCGCCGGCCAGGCGTTCGCGCTCGGCGAGCGGCAAAGGCGAGAGCAATGGGCGGGAAAGGTCGGCGAAAGCGGCATGGTTCGCGGTGTTCAAGAACACCCCTCAACGAAGGGCAATATCGTACATTAGGTACGAAAAGTGGTCAGGAACGTTTCGTACAATTTGAACGATAACTCACTTGGACCGTCTCATGAAACCGTCGAGCTCGATGCGCGCTTCGTCGAGCGCCCTGCCGAGGACCAGGTCCACCATCTCGCGCCTGTCAGGCTGAAGCAGTTGCAAGCCTTTGCGCAGCGCCTCACGCCACGCTTCGCCCCGGTTCCACGCTTCCGCGAAGGCATGGGCGAGGTCGTCTTGCCGACGCGTGGTCTCGAGCGCCTCGACCAGCAGGCTTGCTTGATGCAGGTCCTTCTCCCGCTTGGCGGCAGCGCTTCCCGCGCGTCGCGCCGCGACGATCAGCTTGTGGGCCGCAAAGCGTTCGGGCGAGGGGACCAGCACCGGCACGCCGGAGCGGTGGAGCAGCACTGCCCGCACCGGGTCTCGGATCAGGAAATCGAGGAAGCGCAAGGGCTGGGCCGAGGCGCCGCCCAGCGACGGCATCGGGCTGGCATGGTCAGCATGCTCGTCGCTGCCTCGGTTCGGAGTGAGGAATTCTATGCGGTAGCGCGAAGCATTCTCGAACTGCGTCGTGCGCCCCGCATCGGTTCGGTGCGGGATTTCCCGGAATGTCGGGTCGACCGCCTTCAGCACCTCGATGAGCGGCGGCATGCTGTCGTCGACTTCGGCCGAGACGGAATGGAACTGGGCAAAGTCGGCATCGCCGGTCTGCAGCGCGGCTCCTGGCAGTTTGACGCCGAGATGCCCTGCATAGGTCTGGAAGGCGACGGTGCCGACGAGCACCGCGCGCAGGCGAAAGAGCCCGGCCTTTTCCAGCGCCTCGACGACGTCGCCACTGAAAGCATCGGGCGCCGCCAGGCCGGCGTCGCGAACCAGCGTGGAGACCAGCTTGCGGCGAGCTCTGAGATCGTCCTTGATCTCCTTGAAGGCCGCGACCCGTTTGGCGATCTCGGGATCTTCCGCCGGGCCGACATAGCGCCTGGACTTTTGCGGCCGCGTCTCTTCGAAATACCAGTAGTCGCGGCCTTTCACCGGCACGCGCACGAAATTGCCCGCCGTCGAGAAATCGGTCTCGAAGGAGGCATCCAGGCTGCGCTGCACCAGCTCGGCATAGAGGGTACGATAGGCAAGATCGATGGTCTTCATGGCCGCCCCCGGGCGTGCGCAGCGTTATAAGAAACCTGCAGTTTTCTTATAACTGGGCCTTATTCGGCGAGATTTCAAGAGCGTTATAAGAAACTGGTAAAAATCTTATAACGACCGGCATCTCCTAGGAGAGATGGGCCACTCTTCGGCGGATTGGGGAAACGGTTTGCCCGGTGCGGTCGACGTCACGCCCGAAAACTCGACCTGGAAGGCGTTGAGGCCGGGCTTGGAAGCTTGGAGCAGCGCAGCTTCCGTTACGCCGATTACGGCTGCCGGACGAGCACACCTTGATCATTTCCGGAAACGCGTTCCTTGGCGCCAACCGACAAGCCGCCGCCGCTTTTTTCGAGGAACGCGGGCCGGCTACGCCTTCGCCGTCGACCGCGCGAAGCACGCAGGCGACCCGCTGATCGCGGCGAACAAGGACAACGCTCACCAACCCGGCGCTGAACGACCGGCATTTTTTGAAGGGTGCTAACGGCGCCATCGGCACCATGGACATGGCGAAGATGGAAGCGATGGGCGGGTATTTGTTTGCCTCGGGAATACTGCTCGACGGCAACGGCAAGGCGTTGAAGGAAAGGCCATACTTCGAGACCTACCCGTAGCGCAGGTAATTGTTGCAGGTGGCCGGCGTTTCGCGCGCAATGACATGATTGAGCATGTCGAGTTGCGCCGAAAGCGCTTGCGAGACCGCGCTGTCCGGAGCTGAAAGCAGGAGCGGTGCATATCTGTGCCGCAGATCGGCGACCGCCTGTCTGCTGGTATTGCGCACTTCTGTTTGGCTTCCGGTCTGGGCGGCGGCAGTGATCTTGCGCAGCATCGCATCGTAGTCGTCCGGAAATTCGCGTGCGATAGCCTCAACGATCTGGAGATCCTGCTTCCGGATCTAGGCATCGATGTAGGCGGTGGTCACAGGCTGGGGCGGCTTCGCCACCGACTCATGGTGATATCTGCCGCCGCCGAACATCGCTGGTAGCACTTTTGCCTCAACGAAGCTCAAAGGGGACGACCGCCTCCACCTGCAACCATTTCCCACGCGACATCCGCCCCTCTAAAATGCCTGTCTAGTTCAGTCCGAGGCTCAGCGCCTTCTTGCGGTCGGCCTCGGCGCGCTTCAAATCGCCCTTAGCTCTCCAGGAATGTGCCCTCAAATCGTAGGCGTCGGCATATGTCGGGTCGATCTCGATAGAGCGGCTGTACTCGGCGATGGCGCCATCGTGGTCGCCTTGGCTTTCCTTGATTGCACCTAGACCGAAATGGGCGCCAGCGCTCTTCTTCCGGTCCAGGCTGATCGCCTTGTTGAAGTCTCGCGTTGCGCTGTCGATGTCCTTTTTTGCCGCATAGGCAAAGCCGCGATCGACGTAGAAGCGCGCGACTTTGGGATCCAGTTCGATCGCCTTGTCGAAGTCTGTCATCGCACCCTCGTAATCGGCCTTCTCCAGCCTTTTGGTTGCCCGTCCGTAGTAGGCCATGCTCCAACTCTGATCGATCTCCAGGCCTCGGTCATAGTCGGCTAACGCCCGGTCAAGCTCGTTTTTCTTCCCCCACAAAGCGGCACGCCCAAAATAGGCATCGCTGCTCTTCGGCGCGAGTTCGATGACCTTGCTGAAATCGGCAATGGCGCCATCATAGTCATGGGTGTCGGTGCGGACCATCGCCCGTCCGCGATAGCCGGCGGGGTTTTTCGGATCGAGCGCGATGGCCTGTTCGAACGCGGCGGTGGCGCGTGCATACTTGCGTTTCTTATACCAGACGTAGCCGTGGTCGACGATGGTCTTCAACTTGCTCTGGTCAGAGCCGACAGGATCGCTTCCGGCTGACTTGCGTTTGGCCGCCACGGCGAGCTTGCGGCCCTTCTCGGCTAGGGCCAGCCTTGGATCCAGCTTGAGCGCCTGGTCGTAGTCCGCAATCGCCTGGTCGTAATCGCCGTTGGCGAGCCAGGCGCTGCCACGCCCGAAATAGATCGGCGCAGAACTGGGGTCGATCTTGGCCGCGCGGCTGAAATCGGCGATCGCTCGATCCAGTTCGTTCTTCTTGCTCCAGGCGACGGCGCGGCCGAGGTAAGCTTCGACGTAGGCAGGATAGAGTTCGATCACCTTGCCGTAATCATCGATGGCCGCGTCATACTTGCCCTTCGCTACCAGCGACATGCCGCGCCCCAGATATGCGGACGCCATTTTCGGATCGAGCGTGATGGCTTTGCTGTATTCGGCAATGGCGCGATCAAATTTGTGCCTCTTGTAGAGGGCATCGCCGAGATCGATGAAAGCCTTGAGCTTCTTCGGATCAGGCCCGGCGGCTTCGGCCGCGACATCGCCTTTTCCTCTTGCCGCGTCGGCCGCCTTGCGGCTGACCAGGTAATCCGGATTGTGCGGGTCGAGGTCGATTGCCCGGTCGAAATCGGCGATGGCGCCGTCATAGTCCTTCCTGTCGGCCCGTGCCATGCCGCGCCCATAATAGCTGGCGGCGTCTTTCGGATCGATCGCGATCGCTAATGAATAGGCGGCGATCGCCCGCCCGCCGTCGCCCTTGGCGTGCCAGGCCATGCCCTTGCAAAAGAACGCGTCGCGCGCCTTCGGGTCGAGCGTGGCGGCATGGCCGCAATCGGCAAGCGCGCCCTCGACATCGCCCGACATGGTTTTGGCCATCCCCCGGCGAATATGGGCCGAGACCAGATCCGGAACGAGCTGGATCACCCGATCGTAGTCGGCGATCGCCAGGTCGTAGGCGCGCTTGGCGGCCAAGGCCTTGCCGCGGCCGAAATAGGCGAATGGGCTACTGGGGTCGAGCGCGATCGCCTGCTCATATTCTGCGATGGCATGGTCATATTTGCCCGCGTCCGAAAAGGTGTCGCCGCTCTGCACCGCGCTCAGGACACGTGGGTCGGTCGCCTCGGCCGCCTCCAGCATCTTTGAAGCGGACAGTATTCGCGTTGGGCTCGCTTTGCCTTGGCCGAGTTGCTTCGCCAAGGTTTCAACGGCGGCCGCAACAGAGGGCTGCAACTGTTGCATGCCCACTGGCGGCGCCGGCCTGTTTTCGCCAACGGCAGCCTGCTCGTCACAGCTTCCAGTCCGCTTCAGGTCGAGTTCGATGGCACGCCGGCAATCGACTGCCGCGCCGGCCTGATCGCCCTTGAGCATCCGGGCGCGGCTGCGACCGAAATAGGCGTCGGCGTTTTCGGGATCGAGGCTGATGGCCTTGTCGAAATCGAGCAATGCGCCGTCCACGCCATATTTCGACAGCCGCATCTGGGCGCGCTCGAGCAGGATCCTGGCGGTCGCCGGATCCCTGCCTGGCTTCGCGGCGGTCGGCTTGCCTTGCTCGCCGGGCAGGTGTTCCCTGCACGTGCCTGCCCGCTTCGGGTCGAGCTCGACGGCTCGCCGGCAGTCGCCGACGGCGAGGTCGAAATTGCCAAGCAAGGCCTCCGCGATGGATCGGTGGTAGTAGGCATCGGCGTTGTAGGGATCGAGGCCGATGACAAAGCTGAATGTATCTATCGCGCCCTTGGGGTCGACCTGCATCTGCTGCAACCCCGATTTCATATTCCAGTCGATGGCGGCGGAATTGTCGCGCTTGGCATAGAGTTGCGGCGGCTCATACGTGGGAGGCGCGATAGGCTTGGCCGCCTGCGGCTCAGCTGGGATTGGGACATGAGCCTGACTGGTCGTAGCGCCCGGTGACTGCAGCACGGGTTGCCCCTCGGCCCTGCGCTTGCCAATCTGGACGCTCAGCCGTTCCTTTCGGTAGTCCGCGTTGGCCGGGTCGAGCGCGATTGCCTTGTCCAGGTCCGCTATTGCCTTGTCAGGATCGCTCGCCTCCCAGACAAGCGCCCTCTCGAAATACGATTTTGGATCGTCGGAACTGATGGAAATCGCTTTGTCGAGATCGGCAAGCGCCTCTTTCGAATTGCCGACTCGAGCCATAGTCATGCCGCGCACGCGGTAAGCCGGGGCGTTGGCCGGGTCGCGGCGTACGGCTTCATCCAGATCGGCGATAGCGCGGGCATAATTCTTCTTTAAGCCCCAGCTCTTGGCGCGGTTGAAGTAAAATGCGGAACTTGCTGGATTGAGCCGGATCGCCTCGTCGAATGCGGCGATGGCGCGGGTATGGTCGCCCTTTTCCTGCCATTCTATGCCGACCGCATTTTGGGCGGTGGCGGTTTTCTCGCCACCTCCGTCGCGCGGCTCGCCAAAAGCCTCGGCGATCCGGCGTGAGCAATCACGCCCTTTGTCTGCATCGACGCCGGCGATGTGCTTGCAATCGGCTTCCGCGCGCCTGCGCTCGCCCTTGGCGATCCATGAAAGTGCGCGGTCATGGTAAGGCGTGATGGGGTCCGCGCGGACGCTCTCTGCTTTGTCATAGTCGGCTTGGGCCCGCGTGGCGTCGCCCTTGTCCTCCCAGGCGACGCCGCGCACGCCATAGGCCATCTCGTTGGCGGGATCGATGTCGATCGCCTTGTCGCATTCGACAATCGCACGGTCGTGCTCGCCTTTCTTGTTGAGTGCCCTGGCGCGGTCGGCATAGAGGTTGGCATCGTCCGGCGTGAGCGCGATTGCGCGAGTGTAGTCCGCGACGGCTCGCTCGAAATCTGCCTTGCTCTCCCAGGCAATGGCGCGATTGGTGAAGGCGGGCACGTATGTCGGATCAAGCGCGAGCACCTCGCTCATGTCGGCGATGACGCGGTCGATATCGTTCTTCTGCGTGTAAGCCAGGCCACGCCAGAAATAGGCGTTAACGCGAAGATCGGGAATCTCGGCGCTGTCCTCGGCGATGGGCGTGCAGGCGCTAATCTGCTGGTCGGCGGAGAGGGCGCCGTCGCTGAAGCAAGTAGCGTAATCCTTGCTCTCTGCGAGCGCCGGACTGCGAAGCCCGCCAAGCAGCACCACTATTCCCGCCGGCGCCAAAAGCGGGCCAAATGAAAGCCATGCAACGAATGCGCGGGCGAACGCGCCGGTGCGGCGTGACATGTTTTGATCCTCCCCCCGGAGTTGCCGCGGCAGCGGCTGCAATTACCTACATAGTTCCGTTTTTGTTCCGAAATGCAAGCAGAAATTGCGAACGCTATCCTGTGCTCGCTCTCGGCCAAAGAACGCAACCCTCAAAGCCTGGCAACGCGAAGTTCTTCTTGTTCTTCGTTGAGCGGTGGTTTCTCAGCGAGATTGTCTCTCACATATCGATCATTGAGCGCTTGACCCGCCCGATGATGGTGATCGCCCCTTCGAGCTCCGGCGGCGGAATGTCGAGATAGGACGCCGGCTGGAAGGGCGGGGTGTCGTTCGGGCGGTAGCGCTTGTAGGTGGCACGGCCGGTTTCGTCGGCAATCACATAGCAGCCATTGGTCACCAGCCGCTTGTCGCGCAGGTTGACGAAGATGATCGAATCCGGCGGCGAGATCTTGTTCATCGACGGTCCGTCGACGCGCAGCGCAATCCACTCGCCTTCCTCGAGATCGGCGGTGGGGATGGTCGGGTAGTCCGAAAGGTTGACCACGCTGTCCTGGCTGCCGAGCTCGCCGGCGCTGATCCACGATACGATCGGCACGTCGATGGTGATGGGCGAGGCGGCGAGGTGCACAGGCGCGGCTTCGACGCCGTCGGCGTCAAACAAGAGCCAGCCGGGGTCGACGCCGAACAGCCGGCCGTATTTCTCCGCCGCCTTGCGCGACAGCGGCCGGTTGCCGTTCTCATGGCTGATAAGGGTGTTCTTGTTGATGTCGCGCAAGGCCCGCGCGGCATCGCTGGGCGAGGCATAACCGGCCTGGGCGCGCGCCTGCTGCAATCTGTGCCGAGAATCCATCATCGTACAAAATGCCTGAAAATTATCGTCCGAATTGTACGATTTCGCTTGCGCGCTATTCGTACATAACGTACGCTTAGCGCATGAATGAGCCTACCGCAAGCATTTCCGCATTCCGTGCGAGTATCTCGGCCGCGAATGGGCCGGGGCTGCCCGCGAGCATCTCGGGGCTGCCCACGAGCATCTCGGGGCTAATTGATTCCTGGCAGAGTATCGGCGCCTTCGCCGCAGATGTCGGCTGCGGCTATGAAGCCGCCCGCCAGATGCGCCGTCGCGGACGCATCGCGCCGCAGCACTGGCCGCATGTGGTGGCCGCGAGCCGCAGGCGCGGCATTGCCGGCATCAGCTACGAATGGCTGGCGGGCCATCGCGCCGCTGCCGCCATGCAAGGGGAGGCGGCATGAACGCGCTTGCCTCGCCTGTCGAATTCCAATCGTCCGGGCCGTCCTCCTCCCCGGTCCGGACGCTTTCCGGGGCCTCTGCCCCGGATCCGGTCGAACCGCCCGCACCCCGGTTCACCGGAACGGCCGGAGCCGCTCCTCCCCCGGCTCCGGCCCCCAATTCGGGCCGGCTCGTCTCCTGCATCCGCACCGAGGACGGCACCGTCATCCTGTTCGACCGCAAGGCGGGCCTGGCGGTGTCGGGCCTGACCCGGGCCGCCGCCGAGGCGGCCCTTCTTCGCCTGCTTGGTGCGGCGCCCGGCGCCGCCTGATCTCAACCCTTTCCCGGACCTGACCAACCGCCCGCGGCCGAACCCTGGCGCTTGGCTTCAAGTCGAGCGCTTCGCAACCTTCGCAAGCAATGGAATGAGACATGGCTGCCGCCTACACCGAAAAGGAAATCGACGAGATCGCCGCCTGGCTGAAGGAGGGGCTATCGGCCTCGCGCATTGCCGGCCGCTTCAGCGCGCTGCGCGGCAGCCCGGTCTCGCGCAACGCCATTATCGGCATCGTGCACCGCAACGCCGGCCTTCGTGCCATCGGCTTCGCCAACCCGAAGGGTGGCCGCGCTGGCGGCAGGCCGCGGAAACATGTGCGGCCGGACCGGCCGGACCGGCCGGGCCGGCGGGGCAGGGTGGCGGCCGGAGGTGTCACGCTCTCCGAGCCGGCAGCGCTTTCGAAGCGGGTTGAAGAAGCCGGCGCCGCAACTGCCAATCTCCCCCCTTGCGGGGGAGATGCCCGGCAGGGCAGAGGGGGGTGCTGTCCCGCCAACCTATCCGCTGTTGAGCTATCCACGCAACCGGATGCCCGCACTCCACCGAAACCCAAAAAATCCAAAGCCCGCAAACCCGCGCGCACGCTGCCGCCCGCCTGGCTTTCCCCCGGCACCCGGGAAAAGTCCGACGTCCAGCTCTACAAGCTCCCCGCGCC
>NZ_LYTM01000036.1:0-20753 GCF_001672445.1 Mesorhizobium sp. WSM3873
CTTCTATAAGCGCCTTCGCGCCAACGGCAAAAAGCCAATGGTGGCCATCGCCGCAGTCATGCGAAAGATCATCGTCACCCTAAATGCCAGGCTCCGGGATGCCCTGATTCCTCAGAGTTGATGACGACCGCTGGATACGATCCCCTCCGCGATTGCCAACTTACCCCGCATCCAGCTTCGGCCCCAGGATCTCCACCAGCCAATCGACAAACACCCTGACCCGTGGCGACAACTGCCGGCTCGGCGGATAGAGCACCGAGATCGGCGTGGGCGTCGGCGGAAAATCGGGAAGCACTTCGACCAGCCGCCCTGCCTCGAGGTCGTCCGCATATCGGAGCCTTGGCGCCTGGAACAGCCCGAAAGCCAGCCGGACCAGCGCAGCACTCGTGTCCGAATTGGCGACCGTGACCCGCGACGGCAGGACGATCTCGCGAACCTTGCCGTCGACGGTGAATTCCAGCGGCATCACCTGCCTCGTGCGCGACGACACGAAGCCGATCATCATGTGCCCAGCCAAGTCGTCCGGCGTGCGCGGCACGCCGTGGCGTTCGAGATAGGCGGGGCTGGCGACGGTGATTTCGCGCGCGATGCCGAGACGCCGCACGATCATGTCGCTGTCGGGAAGCGTGCCGGCCCGGATGACGCAATCGACGCCTTCGCGCACGAGGTCGACGAGGCGGTCTCCTTCGCCGATATGCACGGTCAGGCCCGGATATCTGGCGAGCAGCGCCGGCAGCTCCGGCAGCAGGAAGGTGCGCGCCATGTGGCCGTTGACGTCGACGCTGAGGCGCCCGCGCGCCTCATGCGCGCCGAAGCCGCCCTCGGCATCCTCGATGTCGGCGAGGATGCCGATGCAACGCTGGTAATAGGCTTCACCGTCGAGCGTGGTGGTGACGTGGCGCGTGGTGCGGCGAAGCAACTGCACGCCCAACCGCTCCTCCAGCTGCTTGATCGCGGCGGTGGCGCTGGAGCGCGGCAGGCCGAGATCTGCGGCGGCCGCCGTGAAGCTGCGCCGTTCCACGACGCGGGTGAAGAGCCGCATGCTGTCGAACCTGTCCATCGCTGATTGTTCGCAAATCCTGAATAGAGTTGCCAATCCGAGCCAGATTATGTCGGTCCTTCGCGCGAGTATATGGATCTCCATCGCCAAAAGGAGATTTGCCATGACCACTCGCCCCATTGCCCTCATCACCGGCGGCAGCCGCGGCCTCGGCCGCAACACCGCGCTCAACCTCGCCCGCAAAGGCGTCGACGTCATCCTCACCTACCGTTCGCGCGCCGACGAGGCGAAGGCGGCGATCGCCGAGATCGAGGCCGCCGGTAGCCGCGCCGCGGCGCTCGAGCTCGACGCCGGCGCCGTTGCCACCTTCCCGGCTTTCGTCGCGGCGTTGAGAAAGACGCTCCAGGAAACCTGGCAGCGCGACCGCTTCGACCATCTCGTCAACAATGCCGGGACCGGCCTGCGCAAGCCGATCGCCGAGACGACGGAAGAGGAATTCGACACGCTGATGAACATCCATCTCAAAGGCGTGTTCTTCCTAACCCAGGCGCTGCTGCCGCTGATCAACGATGGCGGCCGCATCGTCAACGTGTCGAGCGGGCTGGCGCGCTTCTCGGTTCCAGGCTCGGCCGCCTATGCGATGATGAAGGGCGGCATCGAGGTGTTCACGCGCTACCTCGCCAAGGAGCTCAGCCAGCGCCGCATCACCGCCAACACCGTGGCGCCCGGCGCCATCGCCACCGACTTCAACGGCGGCCATGTGCGCGACGACGCCGAGATCAACCGCGTCGTGGCTGGCATGACGGCGCTCGGCCGCGCCGGCGTCGCCGACGATATCGGGCCGATGATCGCCTCGCTGCTGTCGGAGGACAATCGCTGGGTCAACGCCCAGCGCATCGAGGTCTCGGGCGGCATGAATATCTAAGCGTGTTGGCGGATCAACCCTTCGAAGCCGTCGGCAAGATTGGCATTGCCGGCGGCGATGAAGCTCGACAGATTGCGGGCGCGTCCAGGCGTTTTGTTGGCATCGAGCAGCACCGCCCTGCCCTCATGCATGACGAAATCGAACTTTCCGTAGTCGAAGCCGAGCTTGCGCCTTAGCGCGCGAAGCTCGTCCGGTACGGGAACCGCCTCGCGACGGATCGTGTCGTCGCCCTTGACCAGGCTCTGCGGCGAGACGTGGCGTGTGCAGCGCTCGCGCTCGCCGCAGAACAGCCAGAAACGGGCGGCAAAGCCATCCGGCTCAGGCTCGGGAACAAATTTTTCCACAATGAGGTCCTCGCGTCCGAACAGCTCGGCCGGAACGTCGGCGAGCGAGGCATGGATCTGGTATTGGTCGAAAGATGCGACGCCGGGGAAGGGCATCGGCTTGCCGGCGCGCCGCGCGCGCCGATTCAGTTGCTGTTCCGGCGTTCCCCGATGGTTGAGGCTGCTCTTGACGATAACCTGCCCCTTCCAGCCGTCGTCCTTGCCGACGACGGTTCCGCTGATGCGGCGCTTGGAAATGTCGGCGGCGCCGAGATTGAGGCAGAAGGGAAAGGCGCGGGCATACTCGACATAATCGGGCGACGTTACGGTCGCATCGACATGCAGCACCGCGATATCGGCGGCCGGCTTCGCCGACGTGCCGCTGAGGACCTGCACCGAATGGCCGCGGCGCTTCAGTTCCTCCAGCAGATCGAAGAGCATGTACGGGCTGTCCCGGCGCCATAGCAGCCCGCGCCGGCTTTGGAAGCGGTCGAACTCATGCGTGATGACGGCGATGCGTGCCATTGTTCCCCCCTTGGCCTATCAAGCGTCGTCCACTATTCGATCGGATACAACGCGCTACCGGGCTGGGGTTTGCATGACCGAGCATTGGAATGCAATTCGCAAACATTGGCAGTTGCTCGGCTCACCCCTGCGGCCGCCGGCGGAGGTTGTCGAAAGCTACGACCGCGAGCTCGACCTTGCCCGGTCGGATGTCGTGATGCTCGGCGTGACACCCGAGCTCACCGAGCTCGGCGCCACGATGACGGCGGTCGACGAGTCTTCGCACATGATTGCCGGCATCTGGCCGGGCGATACCCATACGCGCAAGGCGGTGCAGAGCGACTGGTTCGATCTGCCGTTCGCCGATGCAAGCGTCGAGGCGCTGATCGGCGACGGATGTCTCTCGGTCATCGGCGATGCCGGCCCCAGGCGCACGCTATTTGCGTCGATCGCACGCGCGCTCAAGTCCGACGGCCGCGCCGGCATCAGGCTTTACGCCTCTCCAGCAACGCCGGACGACCCGAAGGATGTCCGCGCTCTGGCACTAAGCGGCGGCGTCTCGACTTTCCATGAGCTCAAATGGCGCGTGGCCATGACCGCGATCGGCGACGCGCCGGATTACACGATCCCGGTCAAAGCCATCCTCGAACAGTTCGAAAGGGTGTTTCCCGACCGCGAGGAGCTTTCGGCCCGAACCGGATGGGAACTGCCGGTCATCGGAACCATAGACGTCTACCGGAACTCGTCCGCCGTCTACAGCTTCGCCCCCGCGGCAGCGCTCATCGAGGAAGGCCGGACCTTCTTCGAAGATCTCCGGCTAGCCTCTAGCGGCACATACGGTCTGGCCGAACGCTGCCCGCTGCTGGTGTTGCGCTCGCCGAAGCGCCTGGACTAAACGAGCTGGATTGCTCGCCCACGCTTCGCGCAGCCACCGCATTTCCGCCCAGGGCTCCGCCTGAGAAAAATTGCGCCATTGCCCCTCCCCGCGCGCCTTGACTCTCGGAAGCCACCAGCCTATCTCAGCGCCACGTTAGCACTCGCCTTAGGTGAGTGCTAACTTATATCCGGCGGCCTCGCCGGATGGAGGAACAGTTCTCACCGTTCTCATTCGAGGAAGACAACATGGCAAAGTCCAAGTTCCGCCCGCTTCATGACCGCGTGGTCGTTCGCCGGGTCGAATCCGAATCCAAGACCGCCGGCGGGATCATCATCCCGGATACGGCGAAGGAGAAGCCGCAGGAAGGCGAGATCATCGCCGTCGGCTCCGGCGCCCGCGACGAAAGCGGCAAGCTCGTGCCGCTAGACGTCAAGGCCGGCGACCGCATCCTGTTCGGCAAGTGGTCGGGCACCGAAGTCAAGCTCAATGGCGAAGACCTTCTGATCATGAAGGAATCCGACATCATGGGCATCATCGGCTGATCATCGGCCTCTCTCTATCAACTGAATTTTCGGGCTCTGTCCGAGCCCCTGTCAGGAGCTTACTATG
Source organism: Mesorhizobium sp. WSM3873 (assembly GCF_001672445.1). Taxonomy (NCBI): domain Bacteria; kingdom Pseudomonadati; phylum Pseudomonadota; class Alphaproteobacteria; order Hyphomicrobiales; family Phyllobacteriaceae; genus Mesorhizobium; species Mesorhizobium sp. WSM3873. The sequence continues at coordinate 4,239 of NZ_LYTM01000036.1, forward strand.
GCTGCAAAAGACGTAAAATTCTCCCGCGATGCCCGTGAGCGCATGCTGCGCGGCGTCAACATCCTCGCCGACGCGGTGAAGGTCACCCTCGGCCCGAAGGGCCGCAACGTCGTCATCGACAAGTCGTTCGGCGCTCCGCGCATCACCAAGGACGGCGTCACCGTCGCCAAGGAGATCGAGCTCGAAGACAAGTTCGAGAACATGGGCGCGCAGATGGTTCGCGAGGTCGCCTCGAAGACCAACGACATCGCCGGCGACGGCACGACCACCGCGACCGTTCTCGCCCAGGCGATCGTCCAGGAAGGCAACAAGGCCGTTGCCGCCGGCATGAACCCGATGGACCTGAAGCGCGGCATCGACCTCGCCGTCACCGAAGTCGTCGCCGCTCTCGGCAAGGCCGCCAAGAAGATCAAGACTTCGGAAGAAGTCGCCCAGGTCGGCACGATCTCGGCCAATGGCGACGAGTCGGTCGGCAAGATGATCGCGGAAGCGATGCAGAAGGTCGGCAACGAAGGCGTCATCACCGTCGAGGAAGCCAAGACCGCCGAGACCGAGCTGGAAGTCGTCGAAGGCATGCAGTTCGACCGCGGCTATCTCTCGCCCTACTTCGTCACCAACGCCGACAAGATGGTCGCCGATCTGGAAGACGCCTACATCCTGCTGCACGAGAAGAAGCTCTCCAACCTGCAGGCCATGCTGCCGGTCCTGGAAGCCGTCGTTCAGACCTCGAAGCCGCTGCTCATCATCTCGGAAGACGTCGAAGGCGAGGCTCTGGCCACGCTGGTCGTCAACAAGCTGCGCGGCGGCCTGAAGATCGCCGCCGTCAAGGCTCCGGGCTTCGGCGACCGCCGCAAGGCCATGCTCGAAGACATCGCTATCCTGACCGGTGGCCAGGTCATCTCGGAAGACCTCGGCATCAAGCTCGAGAATGTCGGCCTCAACATGCTCGGCCGCGCCAAGAAGGTGTCGATCTCCAAGGAGAACACCACCATCGTCGACGGCGCCGGCAAGAAGGCCGAGATCCAGGGCCGCGTCGCCCAGATCAAGCAGCAGATCGAGGAGACCACCTCGGACTACGACAAGGAGAAGCTGCAGGAGCGTCTGGCCAAGCTCGCGGGCGGCGTCGCGGTGATCCGCGTCGGCGGCGCGACGGAAGTCGAGGTCAAGGAAAAGAAGGACCGCGTTGACGACGCTCTGAACGCGACCCGCGCGGCCGTTGAAGAAGGCATCGTCGCCGGCGGCGGCGTCGCGCTGCTGCGCGCTTCGGCCAACCTCAAGGCAACCGGCGTCAACTCCGACCAGGCTGCCGGCATCAACATCGTGCGCCGCGCGCTGCAGTCTCCGGCTCGCCAGATCGCGGCCAATGCTGGTGCGGAAGCCTCGATCGTTGCCGGCAAGATCCTCGAGAACAAGGGCGCGACCTTCGGCTTCAACGCCCAGACCGGCGAGTATGGCGACATGATCGCCATGGGCATCGTCGACCCGGTCAAGGTCGTCCGCACCGCTCTCCAGGACGCGGCCTCGGTCGCCGGCCTGCTGGTCACCACCGAAGCCATGATCGCCGAGGCTCCGAAGAAGGAAGCCGCCGGCGGTATGCCGGGCGGCATGCCTGGCGGCGGCATGGGCGGCATGGGCGGCATGGACTTCTAAGAAGTCCGGTCCCATAGCGAATATGGAAAGGGCGGCAGACATGTCGCCCTTTTTGTTTTGGCATGCGGGCAGCCGGTCCAAAGGCGGGCTTCTATACTGTTGCGATTGGCGAAGGCCTGCGCAACAGCCGATCTCCCCTTTTGAGGGGGAGATGCCCGGCAGGGCAGAGGGGGTCGCCGCGCGTAAGGCGCCGGCGACGCCTCCCGTGCAACGAAGGCGCTGGCGCTCCAACGCGCGGCGACCCCCTCTGTCGCCTTCGGCGACATCTCCCCCTCAAGGAGGGAGATCAGCAGCGCCAGCGCTCGGCCATCCCTGCGTCAACCCGATCCGCGTCGCGGACGGGCGATAGTCGAGGCGATGGGCTATATCACGGTTCGCTTACCGATCCGCCAGCGCCAGCTTGGCCCCCAGCATGACGAAGGCGCCGGCGAAGGTGCGGCGCATCCAGGTCAGCACCATCGGCCGCGACACGACATGGCTGCGCACCGAAGCCGCGAACACGCCGTAGACGACGAAGACAAGGAAGGTCATCAGCATGAAGACGCCGGACAGCTCCAGCATCTTGGCGAAAGCGTGCGGCTCGGTGGTGCTGACGAATTGCGGCAGGAAGGCGAAGAAGAAGATCGACAGTTTTGGGTTCAAGATGTTGATCAGGATGCCGGAGGTGATCACCTTTCGGGCAGAGCGTGGCGCGACGTTCTGATCGAGAGCAAGACCGCCCTTCTCCTTCAGCGTGTTCCAGGCCATGTAGAGCAGATAGGCGACGCCGAGATATTTCAGCGTCTCGAAGGCGACGGCGCTTGTGTGCAGCACCGCGGCAAGGCCGGTGATGGCCGCCGCCATGTGCGGGATGATGCCCAGCGTGCAGCCGAAAGCGGCGATGATCGCGGCGCGAGCGCCGCGCGAGAGGCCGGCGCTCAGCGTGTAGAGAACGCCGGTGCCGGGCGAAGCGACGATAATCAGCGACGTCAACAGGAATTCGATGCTCACAGTTTCCTCCACGGCCCTGCCCGGCGCGGAAGGTATCGGGAGGTCCGAGTGTGGGCAAGCGGGGGAGAGAGTAATCTCCCCCTTATGGTCACCTTGCGGTGAGATGTCGCCGAAGGCGACAGAGGGGGCTCGCCTCGTGTAGAGCGCGGCCTTTTCCCGACGCGATCACGTTGGCGATTTATGTGAGACGACCCCCTCTGACCGCTTCGCGGCCATCTCCCCCTCGAGGGGGGAGATAACGCTCTCCACCGCCAGCCCATGGGCGGCCCTTGCCATCAGGCAGTCGTCGCCGCCGGGCATGCAGGCGCGGCAGACATGCGGGCGGGCTTCGTAAATCGCGCAGGCCGTCTGCTTGCCCACCTCGCCGCGAAGCGCGGCGCAGCGGCCGTCCTCGCAGCGCATGCCTGACAGGTCGGTCGCGACCAGCTCGTCGGGGATGCGGTCGAGCTCGGCATCCTCTTCGGTCGAAAAGCGCGGCCAGTCCGCCGAATAGGCGCAGCAGGCGCCGCAGCTCTGACAGTCGAAGGCGGCTGATGCGTCAAGCAGGGTCGGGCAGGGTCGGTCGTGCGGCAAGGCTATCCTCATGCTGGCAAGTGCCTTTAGCACGGAGCCGGGAAATGCGTCGCATCCGGCCGAGCAAAAAATTTTGTTTTGCCGGGAACCCTTTTGCCGGCTGGCGGTTTTGTCCCTGTTGTCGGCAGTTCACGAGTATCGAGAAAAGCTGATAACAAAAGACGCCTCCCGCGCCCTGAAAAAGCGCGAGAGGCGTTTTCCATTCGCCTTACATGATCGTGCTCATCATCGGCAGGATTTCATAGCGGAAGCCGCGGCCGGAACGCGCCACCGGGTCGCCTTCGGTAACCGCCCTGGCGTCGGCTTCCGTGCCGACCTGCAGGATCAGAAGCCCCCACGGTCCGGCTGGATCGGCGACTGGGCCGGCAATCATCATTCTGCCTTCACGAAGCAGACCGCGCAGATAGTCGGCATGCGCATTCATCAGCGCGCGCTCCTCCTCAGTCAGGGTGAAGGCGAAATCCGGACGCGGCGGGATCAGCCGGCAATGGAAGACCGAAGCCGACCTGGCATCGGTCTCCTTGGCAAGGAATTCGTCCAACCAGCCCAGCACGCGCTCCCAACCGGAACCGTGATCGCGGCAGGAGTCCCGTCGCGATCCGAAGCCGTCATGGCGCAGCGTCAGCCGGGTGCCGTTCTCGACGGCTTCGAGCGTATAGGTGACGGTGGTGAGGTTATCGCCGTCCCAGGGCGCCTTCCAGGTCATCACCAGACGATGCGGCGGCTCGACCTCGAGATACTCGCCGGCGACATGGAAGTCCTGCCCGTCCGCACCCTTGCCTTCCGAGCGCCAGGCGCCGCCCGGCCGGACATCGGCCGTGTGCTTCGTCGTCCGGTACATGTTGTCGGCGCCCCACCAGAGCGGGATCTGGTCCTCAGCGGTGATGGCGCGGAAGACGCGCTCCGGCGGGACCGCGATCATCACCGTGGCAAGGATGGTTCCCGCGGAAATGTCGGCGATCGCGCGCGGCTTGTCTTGGATGGCCATCATTCATTCTCCAGGTAGGATTTGAGATTGCCGAGGCTGTGCTGCCAGAAGTCTCGGTAAGGCAGGATCCAGTCGGCGACATCCTTCAATTCCGCCGGCTCCAGCCGGTAGACTCGCTCGCGGCCCTGCCGCTGCTCGGAAACGACGTTGAGCTCGCGCAGTATCCTCAGATGCTTGGAAATGGCCGGCCGACTCTGCGAGAAGGCGGACGCCAGTTCGTTGACCGGCGCGGGGCCCTGCCGCAGCCGGTCGAGGATGGCGCGCCGCGTCGGATCGGCGATGGCGCGGAAGACGGAACGGTCGTGCTCAGCCTGCGGCATAATGCGTATCCATTTGGTTACATATTATGCCGAATTCGGTCGCCGGTCAATTATCCTCGACCGGTGTGCTTTGGCGCAACGGAACCGCGAGGCACTCCGGCCCGTTTCTCCTCGCGAATTGGATCTCCGGGAGATGCGGAGATGGTGAACATGGACCAAATAGTGGGCTTGGCGAAGCAGATCAAAGGTTCGATCCGGCAAGCCATAGGCAAGGCCACCGGCAACCGGCCGATGGAAATCAGGGGCATGGCGGACAAGTCGGCAGGCCAGGTGCAGAAGGCCTGTGGCGACATGAAAGCCATGCTCAAAAAGGCGATGTGACCAGCAGGCCCCGCGGTCAGATCTGAAACGCCCGGCACGGGCTGCCTGTCATGCCCAGGCTGCACGGAACTCAAGCATTGCCCGTTCGTTGTCATGCCGGATGCGGTTGGCGCATCCCGCTCCTATTCCAGGCCCAGGAGATGCGGATATGGTGAACAGGCATCAAGTTGCCGGCATCGCCAAGCAGGTAAAAGGCAGGCTGAAGCAGGCGGCCGGCAAGGCCACCGGCAGCCGGCGATTGCAGGTGGAGGGCATGTCCGAAAGAATCGCCGGCAGGGTGCGCCAAGCCTACGGCGACGTGAAGGACAAGGCTCGCAAGGCGCTCTGATCCGTTGCCCCTGGCCAGGGCAGTGGCCGCCCGCGCGCCGGCCTGTTCGTCGTTTGAGCCCCGACTGTCCAAGACCAGAGATCAGCTCGAGCATTGGCCTGAAGCAACTCGACCCCCGCGCTTTCTCCGTTCAGGTCGCCCAGCTTTTGGCGAAGGCGTTGGTGAAGACGACCTCGCCATGGTCGCCGGCCGCCTCACCCAAGACCACGTCCATGTGATCATCGGTCACCCGCGCCAGCGCGAAGCCGCCCATGAAGGCTGCCTTCGGCTTGACGAGGTCGAGCCCGTCGCGCCGGTAGATCATCGGCACTGCGTGCTGATGGCCGTGGAAAATGGCGATCACATTATAACCCTTCAGCGTGGCGAGAAGCGCCTGGCGGTCGGCGTCGCCCCACCAGTGCGGGCGGCCGGCGCCGTCCTCGCCATAGGTGCGCTTCACTGGATCCCAGCGCTCGACCGAGAAGGTGTCCCAGCCATAGTGCTGGAAGAGGATCACCGGGCGGCCGTCGCCGGCATAGGTCGCCAGATCCTGCTTCAGCCATGGCAGGCTGCCTATCGCGTCATGGCCGGTGTCGCCGGCGAAGCGATGCGTCTGGACGAGGTGCAGCCCGCCCCAGTCCCAGGAATAGCAGTCGGTATCGACATCGTAATTGGTCGCCGGCACCGGCGGCTTGAAGAAGACGCCGGGGCGATGGTTGACCTCGACATAATCGCGCATCTCGCGACGGTACCAGTCGACATGGCGCGTCGGTCCATTCTGGTCGAGATCGTGATTGCCGAGCCCGACATAGACCGGAACATGCACGCGATCAGGGCCGATCCCTTGCTGGTAACGCTGGCTGAACTGCAGAAGCTGTGTGCCTTCGCTCGGCTCAGTGATCTGGCCGCCGCCGTCATCGGTGATGTCGCCGCCGGTGACGAGGCCGACCGGCGTGCCGATGCGTGTGCCGGCCGAGCGCAGGCCGGTGGCGGCGCCGCTGATCTCGGCCGGCCACTCTTTGTCGCCGATTGCGTTGAGCGCCGCCACATTGCGCAGCAATGCCGCGTCGGTCTTGCCCTCCTGCTCGCAATGCGGGCTGAGCCCGGTCGCCATCCGGCAGGCATGGATATCAGCGATGAACAGGAAGGTGGCGTCAATCGGCTGGATACGCTGGCCGGTCTGGGCGAAGCTGGTGTCCGGCAGGGCGCAGGTCGCGGCAAGGCCGGCCGCCCGGGCCAAGAGATCGCGCCGGGACAAGGATGCTGAGGATCGGCGATTCATCATCGCGCCATTGGAACATTTTCACTGCCGGATCGTCCAGATTGGCGCCTCTTTTCAAGCATTGGTTGAATTCGTCAAGGGCACTTGGGTCGACAGCGCAGAGAGGGTCTGTCATTCCTTCCAGAACACATTTCCAGGGGAGAAGGCATGAAACCCGTGACGACCTGTGTGGCCCTCGCCATGCTTGCCCTCGCCGGCACCGCCGAGGCGGCCGACTGCGTGGACGCCAAATCCGCCAAGGCCGGCTTCGTGCTGGAGAAGCCCGGCATCCGGAGCGAGTTCCGGCCGGCGCCGGGCGGCATGGTCGCGGTCGCCAACAACTACCAGTCGCAATCGCCGCAGACGCAATATCTCTACGCCGGGCTGATCGAGATTTTCCGCGATAGCGACACGGGCCGGCTGTCAATGATCCCGCTCGGCGACCTCAAAAAGCTCTTCCCGCTGAAGGCCGGTGCCAAGAGCAAGACCGAGTTCGTGCGGCTTTCGGCGAAGAAGGCGCCGAAGGGCACCGAAACACTGGCTTTAAGCGTCAAGGGCAAGGACACCTACAAGCTGGGCGACTGCAAATACACGGTGCTGACGGTGAAAGAGACGCTGACCGGCGATTCCGGCACGGTGATCGACAGCTTCACCGCGCTCTATTCGCCCGACCTGCAAGCGGTGCTGGCGCGGCGCTACGACGAGGGGACGAGCGCGCAGAGCGAAGTGGGGTTCGAGACGATCAAGCCGCTGAGGGAGTGAAGGCTGCCTTTCAGTCAGGGACTTAAGATGATCCTCATACCGGCATCAGCGGATTGCCTGCTGCCGCACCACCCTGCGGCGTCGTCTGGCGGGCGAACCGTTCTGTGATGGCGGGGGCTCGACCCGCTCCAAACCCTCCAGGCACTGCCGCAACACACCGGCATCCTGCTCGGCCTTGGCCATCGACATGGCGCCGGAGTAAGCCGCCACCGTCAGCGCGGCAAAGCGGTCGGGATCGGTCCCACCTTCCAGGCCGGCCTCCTGATCGGCGCGCACCTTGTCGGAGATCGCCCGCCGCCAGCCGGCGAAGATATCGGCCAACGCAATACGGAAATCGGGATCGGCGAGCGACAGCTCATGCGCCAGATTGTTGAGCGGGCAGCCGCGCACATAGCCCTGCTGCTCGAGCGCGGCCGCTACCGCCTCAAACACGGCGCGCACGCCGTTGCGCGCCGAAGGCGCCGCCCGCACCGGCTCGATCCAGGTCTCCTCAACCGCGGCCGCCACCCGCTCCTCGATCACCGCCAGCGCCAGCGCCTTCTTGGTCGGGAAATGATGGTGCAGCGCGCCGCCGGTGACGCCGGCCGCCGCCATCAGGTCGCCGAGGCTCGAGGCGTGATAGCCGCGCGCCTGGAAGCAATCTTCCGCCACGTCGAGCACGCGCCGCCGCATGCCCTGCGGATCGTTAGTCCGCTTCTTGCGCATCGCCACCTCCACCTTTCCCCGTGGGAGAGAAGGGGAAGAACGTAGCATATTGACAAAACAGGACAAACGGTCTGTTTATAAACAGGATGAACACCCTGTTTTCGAGAGTCTAGCCATGAACAGACCTTCCCGCCTTGCGTCGCCGATCGTGGAGCTCAGGCAATACAAATTGAAACCCGGCCAGCGCGAAACGCTTATCGCGCTGTTCGACCGGGAGTTCATCGAGAGCCAGGAAGCCGCGGGCATGACCATCATCGGCCAGTTCCGCGACCTCGACCGTCCCGACATGTTCGTCTGGCTGCGCGGCTTCGCCGACATGGAGGCCAGGAGGAAAGCGCTCACCGCTTTCTATGACGGCCCGGTGTGGGCCGAGCATCGCAACGCCGCCAATCCGACGATGATCGATTCCGACGACGTGCTGTTGCTGAAGCCCGCATGGCCGGACGCCGGCTTCGACCTATCGAAGCGGGAGCGGTCGACCGTGAGCGAAGGGGAAAGCAAAAGTGCGCAGCCTCACTTAGACGGCATTGTTGAGATTTCGATTCATCATTTGCGCCCGGGCATGGAAGCCGGATCCGCCGAGCGTTTCCAGGCGGAAATGGTTCCGCAACTGACGGCGAGCGGCGCCCGGCTGCTCGGCGCCTTCGTCAGCGAGCATGCCGAAAACACCTTTTCGCGGCTGCCGGTGCGAGCCGGCGAAAATGTCTTCATCGTCGTCGTTGGTTTCGGCGACGCCCATGCGAACTATCGGAACGACCTTGGCGCTTCCCCGGCATGGCAGGCGGTTCGCCAAACCATGCAGGCTGCTTCGACGAAGCCGGCAGAGATGTTGCGCCTCACGCCTTCGCCCCGATCGCTGTTGCGGTAGTCACTCTGCTGGCAGCACGTCGGCTATTGCCTTGGCGACGAAGGCCGGGTCTTCCCAATGCGGGTTGTGGCCGCAGTCCTGCGCCCAGACGAGACTTGACCCGGCAAGCGCCTCGGCCAAAGCCTCCTGGTGCGCTTCGCCAAAAAGCGGATCGCGCCCGCCGGCAATGATCAACGTCCGGACCCGCACGGCCCTCGCCGCCGCGGTCAGATCCGTCCGGCGGATTTCTTCGAGAATGGCGCGCCAGCGCGCTGCCGGCATCGCCGAAGCGTCCGCCGCCAGGCCGGCAAGAAGGGCCCGCGGCACGCCGGACCCGCAGGCGTGCCACCAATCGTAGAACGGATCGGTCGGCGAGATCGGGTCGCGCAGTTCCGCCACGCCGGCAACCAACGGATGGTCCGGCGCGAAATCTGCCTTCAGCGCCCCGGCCAGGATGACCAGCCCGCCGACCAGTTCCGGATGCCGCGCGGCCACCTGCATGGCGACCATGCCACCCAGCGAATGGCCGAGAACGACCGGCCGGGCGAGCCGCAGGTTGCGGATCAGCCCGGCGACATCGTCGGCGAAATCGGCGATGCCAAAGCCCCTGCCCGCCTGTGAGGCGCCATGGCCGCGCAGGTCCGGCATGATCAGCCGCCGCGCGGAAAGATGCGGCGCCAGCAACGAGAAACTGCGGCTGGTGTCGGTGAAGCCGTGCACCAGGACGAGCGGCGGTTCCGAGCCGGCGACCTCGACATAGGCGAGGTCGAGGCCGCCGACATCGACGATTTGCTTGCGGCCGGACCAGGCGTCCTGCTCGCCCGCCTGTCCCGACAGATCCAATGCCGCGGGCCTCACAGTCCAAGCTTTTCCTTGACCGCGGCGAGGCCGGGCTTGCCGTCGAAGGTGGTGACGCCGGCGAGCCAGGCGTCGACACGATCCTTGTTGAGCGTGATCGACTTAAGCGCCGCTTCCTCCGGCTTCATGCCGTCATTGATGAGGTAGCCCATGCCGACATTTTCCAGATCGATGTCGAAGGCAAGGTTCTTCAGGAACTGCGCCACGTTCGGGCACTCCTGCAGGAATCCCTTGCGCACCTGGGTCGTCACCGTCGCGGCGCCGAAATTCGGGCCGAAGAACTTGTCGCCGCCGGTCAGATACTTGAAGTCGTACATCGTGTTCATCGGATGGGGCGCCCAGCCCTGGAAGACGATGAACTGCTTCTCCTTGATCTCGTAGCCGACCTCCGAGAGCATGCCGGCTTCGCTCGATTCGACCACCTGCCAGCCGTCGAGCTGGAACTGAGGATCGGCGATGGCATCCATCATCAGTTGGTTCGAGCCGGGCTCGATGCCGTACATCTTCTTCCCGAACTTGTCGGCGAATTTGTGCAGGTCGGAGAGATCCTTGACGCCGGCTTCCCAGACATAGGTCGGCACGGCGAAGGTGTATTTGGCGCCGACCAGATTGACCCGCACATTCTCGATCGAGCCGTCCTTCCTGTAAGGCTCGTAATAAGTGACCATCGCCGGATCCCAGTAGCCGAGGAACAGGTCGAGGTCTTTGTTCTTCATGCCTTCGTAGATGACGTTGATGCCAAGCACATCGCTCTGCGGCTCATAGCCGAGCGCCTGGAGCAGGACCTTGGCCACGCCCGTCGTGAAGGCGAGATCGTTCCAGCCGGGCTCGGCCATTCGCACCACCTTACATTCCTCCGCCTCGGCCGCCTGAACGGTTTGAGCGGCCACCATCAAGGCAGCGAGACAGACGCCATTCGCAAGCAAGCGCACCATTCCGGTTCTCCTCTGTTGACCCTTTGGTCATGTTATTGTCCCATCGGTCAATGATTGATCTGAGCGGGCGAAAATGTCAACATGGATTCGCAAATATGGATCTCTCCGGTGAAGCTCACACGTCTCAGCGACATACGCCGCAAGGAGTTGCGGCAAGCGGCCTTTGCGGTGCTCGAGCGCGAGGGCATTGCCGGCGCCACCTTGGAAAAGGTCGCGGCCCAGGCCGGCGCCTCGAAGGGCATCGTGCTGCACTATTTCCGCAACAAGCAGGAACTGTTCGAGCACGCGATGCGCGAAGCCAATGCCGTGCTGTGCAACGCGGTGGTGGCGCGGCTCAAGCGCGCGCGAACGCCGATGGAGCGGCTGGACGCGGTCATTGAGGGCAATTTCGAGGAGCACCTCTTCCTGCCGCCGCTCTGTCACGCCTGGCTGTCGCTCTGCGCCGAGGTGCCGCGCGACGAGAAGCTGGCGCGCATCCAGCGAGTGATCCACGCGCGCATGCGCTCGAACCTGTTGTCCGGCCTGCGCGGCCTAGCATCCCCGGAGTTGGCCGCGGAGATCGTACTCGGCGTCACCGCACTGATCGACGGGCTGTGGCTCAGGCTTGGCCTGCAGCCGGGCAGCGTCTCGCGCGCGCAGGCGGTCCGCCAGGTCAAGGACTATGTCGCGGGGCGGCTCGCGCTGCGCCAGCCCGCTGCCATCGGCCTGGCGGTCGGATAACAGAGTCTACTCCCCGACCTCATCCTCCAGACCGAGCGCCTCGACCTCCACCAGGATCTGCTCGCGGATCCAGCGATGCGGCGCCTCGTCGTCATGGCGGGCGTGCCAGTACATCCTGACCGCCGGCGAGGGAATCGAGATCGGCGCCCGGTAGATGACGAGCGGCAAGGATTTCGCCGCCACCGCCGCGAACTGCATTGGAACGGCCGCCAGATAGGGTCCGCTCGCCACGGCCAGCGCGACCGCCTGGAAATGCGGCAAGGCAAGCGTGACCCGGCGCGTCCGGCCCATCTTGCCCAGCGCGTCATCGGTGAAGCCCGACATCGAGCCGTCGATGGAGCGCAGCGCGTGCGGCAGCTCGCAGAAGAGATCGAGCGGCACCTGCTCGCCTTCGGCGATGCCGGCCCGATCGAGCGCTGCATTGCCCTTCGCCGCGATGACGGCGAAGGGCGAGCCGAACAGCGGTACGCTGGAAACCCATTCGGCGACTTCCAGGGGACGCTCCAGCGCCACGTCGATTTGGTCCTCCTGCAACAGTTTCGAGACGTCGCCGATGGCGCTGTCGAGGAAGCGGAACGACACTGATGGCGCCACCGCCGCGATACGCGCGGCAAAGGGCGGCATCAGGAGCATGGAAAAGAAATCCGCGCCCATGAAGGTGAAGGTCCGCTCCAGCCTGGCCGGATCGAAGTCCTTCGCCGGCTGGAAAGCACGCTCGATCTCGCGCAGCGCGGCACGCACAGGCCCGGCCAGGCTTTCGGCGCGTGGCGTCGGCACCATGTCGTTGCCGCGCCGCACGAAGAGCTGGTCGTTGAGCGTATGCCGCAGGCGGTTGAGCGCGGCACTCACCGCAGGCTGGCTGAGGCCGATCTGCTCGCCGGCGCGCGTCACGCTTTTCTCGCGCAAAAGCGCGTCGAGCACCCTCACCAGGTTGAGATCGAGCGCGTTCAAATTCATCGCATCAATTCAGTCCATATGATCATTCGATTTCCATCGCCCACGCGTCGCTGGTTAGTTCGCCGTCGACGCCGCTTCGCCGGCCCAACACAAAGCAGAGACACCATGACAATGATCAACCGGACCATCGCAGGCAAGGAACTCCTTTGGTTCAACAACACGCTCGTCGCCATCCCGGTCTCTTCGGCCGACGGAGAGGACGGCATCTGCGTCATCGAGCATCGCCTGCCCTATGGCGATTCCCCGCCGCTGCATATGCACCGCAACGAAGACGAGGTATTTCACATCCTCGAAGGACAAATGCGTTTCCAGATCAACGGCCATGAGCGGGTCGTGGGCGCGGGCGAAACCGTCATCGCGCCGAAGGGCCTGCCGCATACATACAGGGTCGAATCTCCGCAAGGCGCGCATACGCTCACCGTCACGCGCGGCTCGGATTTCGAGACGATGGTGCGCCTGGCGAGCCGCCCCGCCGAACGGCCGGACCTGCCGCAGCCGGGGGGGCCGACGCCCGAGATGATGGCGACGCTGACGAGACTCTGCGCCGAGAACGGCATCGACATCGTTGGACCGCCGATGGAGGGCTGATCTGGCCCACAAGGGGGGAGATCGGCAGCCCCCCTTCAACCGATTCGCATCTTCCTCGCCCGCAATCTCCGCTTGAAGGGTTTTGTGCAACGCGATACGCCGTTGCGCAAATCGACAGACCGGAGATTTCCCGTGAGCGCTGAGAAGACCAGAACCGAAACCGATACATTCGGTCCCATCGAGGTCGCGGCCGACCGCTACTGGGGCGCGCAGGCGCAGCGTTCGCTCGGCAATTTCAAGATCGGTTGGGAAAAGCAGCCGGCCTCGATCGTGCGCGCACTGGGCATCGTCAAGCGCGCCGCGGCCGAAGTGAACATGGAGATGAAACGGCTGGATCCAGCCATCGGCAAGGCAATCGTGGACGCCGCGCAGGAAGTGATCGACGGCAAGCTCGACGACCATTTCCCGCTCGTGGTCTGGCAGACCGGCTCGGGCACGCAGTCCAACATGAATGCCAACGAAGTGATCTCCAACCGGGCCATCGAGATGCTCGGCGGCGTGATGGGCTCCAAGAAGCCCGTGCACCCGAATGACCACGTCAACATGAGCCAGTCGTCGAACGACACCTATCCGACGGCCATGCATATCGCCTGCGCCGAGCGGGTCTCGCACCACCTGATGCCAGCGCTCCACCATTTGCACAAGGCGCTCGACGCCAAGGCCCGCGCCTTCAACCACATCATCAAGATCGGCCGCACCCACACGCAGGACGCCACACCCCTTACGCTCGGCCAGGAATTCTCCGGCTACGCCGCGCAGGTCGCGTCGTCGATCAAGCGCATCGAGCAGACGCTGCCCGGCCTGCAGGAACTGGCGCAGGGCGGCACCGCGGTCGGCACCGGGCTCAACGCGCCGGTTGGCTTTGCGGAAAAGGTGGCGGACCGGATCGCTGCCATCACCGGCATCGCCTTCGTGACGGCGCCGAACAAGTTCGAGGCGCTCGCAGCACACGATTCCATGGTGTTCTCGCACGGCGCGATCAACGCGGCGGCCGCCGCGCTCTTCAAGATCGCCAACGACATCCGCCTGCTCGGTTCAGGCCCGCGCTCGGGCCTCGGCGAGCTGTCGCTGCCGGAGAACGAGCCGGGCTCGTCGATCATGCCGGGCAAGGTCAACCCGACGCAGTGCGAGGCGCTGACGCAGGTCTGCGTGCAGGTGTTCGGCAACAATGCCGCGCTAACCTTCGCCGGCAGCCAGGGCCATTTCGAGCTCAACGTCTACAACCCGCTGATGGCCTATAATTTCCTGCAGTCGGTGCAGCTGCTTGCCGACGCTTCCTTCTCCTTCACCGACAATTGCGTCGTCGGCATCGAGGCGCGGGAAGACAACATCAAGGCGGCGCTGGAGCGCTCGCTGATGCTGGTGACGGCGCTCGCCCCCACCATCGGCTACGACAACGCCGCCAAGATTGCCAAGACCGCGCACAAGAACGGCACCACGCTGCGTGAGGAAGCTCTTGCCACCGGGCTGGTCAGCGAGGCCGACTACGACCGGCTGGTGCGGCCCGAGGACATGACGCATCCGGGCTAATTCTCGCGGCGCGGACTGACCCAAGAGGTCGCCATTCCAGGGCGAAGACGACCCGATCGGGCGTTTCGGCTAGCCTCCGAGGTCTGCGACTGCAGCCCCCACCGATGGCTTGGCTATTTTGCGCGGGCACAATTTACTCGTTAATCCCAGTCCGCCGACACGATTTTCGCGCGCGTCCGCCGGTCACCGAAACATACTGCCTGTGAACAATGTGTCGCCGCATCGGCGGCTTTGGTGAACAGTCTTCGTCGTCTATCTGACTGGGCATTCAACACGATTCGGAGACTCGCCAATGTCCATCAACACTTCCGCCGCCGGTACCAGCATCGCGTCCAACAGTGCCACCACCATCCTGCTCGGCCGTATCCTGCTCGCCGTCATCTTCCTGCTTTCCGGCTTCGGCAAGCTTACCGCCATTTCCGGCACCGCCGGCTATTTCGGCGCCCTCGGCCTGCCGCTTCCGACCGTGACGGCCGTCGTGGTCGGCCTCATCGAGCTGCTCGGCGGCCTTGCCATTCTTGTCGGGTTCCAGACGCGGATCGCCGCCTGGTTGCTCGCCATCTTCACGATCGCTACCGGCCTGGTTGCTCACACCGGCTGGGCCGACCAGATGCAGATGATCCAGTTTCTCAAGAACCTCGCCATCACCGGCGGCTTTATCCTGCTCGCCTCCTCCGGCGCCGGCGCCTATTCGATCGACGCCAAGCGCGGCTGATCTCCTTCCCCTCCCAAGCTGAAACTTTGGCGGCGCGGAATTTTCCGCGCCGCTTTTTCGTTTTCTCGAGTGCAGGCGTACACTGCACCGAGAGCCGGTGCATTCCCGGGTACCGGCAAGGGAGGTGGGCCATGAACCGCAACGCGTTGCTTCTCGCCTCGCGGCTCCTGCTTGCCGCGCTGTTCGTGCCCTCGGGCTTCCAGGTGCTGACCAATATATCCGGCACGATCAATTATTTCACCGGCCTCGGCCTGCCGCTACCGACCCTGGCGGCCTGGGGCACCGGCCTGTTCGAGCTGATCGCCGGACTTTTGATTCTTGTCGGTTTTCAGACGCGGATCGCGGCGCTGCTGCTTGCCGCCTTCACTATCGTCGCCGGCTTCATCGGCCATTTCGGCCAGGGCGGCGAGGATGCGACCCTCGCCTTCATGCACCAGCAGATGCTGATGAAGGACATTGCCATTGCCGGGGGCTTCCTGGCGCTCGCCATGGCCGGCGCCGGCGCATGGTCGGCCGACGGCCGCCCTTTTGGCGTCGGTGCCGAGATCACCTGATCCGTCACTTGACGGAAATGCTCGGCCCGCCCTCGACCGCCAGCACCAGCCGGCGGTTGGTGATGCGCGCCAGCTGCGCCAGTCGCCCGGCAGGTCGTTCGCCATAGAGGTCGGCAAGCGACGCCGGCAGCACCAGCGCAAGCGCACCGTTGCCGCGGCTTTCCCATTTCAGCCGCGGCATGACCCCGGGCATCGCCGCCGTCAGCAGGTAGACGACGCGCATCATCGCCGCCAGCGCACGGGCGCGCTCGAGCATGCGCGGCGGCGCCAGGGTCTTGATCTCGGGCGCGATCGCATCATTGAAGATGCCGTCATGGCGATAGGCGTTGGTCAGGGCCAGATAGGCGCGGCCAGGATGGTCGACGCCGATGAAGGACGCATGCGCGATGATGTTGAGCGACTGCCGGCCGCGATATTCGGGATGCGCGCGCCAGCCGATATCGGCAAGCAGGCAGGCGGCGTGGCGGTAGCGCGCCTCATCCACCGTCTCGTCGATACCGAAGGCCTTGAAAGCCTTGTCTGTCCATTCGACGAGGTCATGCGCGTGATAGACCGAGCGCGAGCGCAGCAGCGCCAGTTCCTCCGCCGCGGAGATCAGCGGATCGGCCTTCTGCTCGGCGGCGTCGAGCAGCGAATAGAGGAAGCCTTCGCGCACGCCCTGCGCCGAGACGACGATCTTCGAGGGCTGCATTGCCGCCATGATTTCCTGCAGCACGACCGCACCGTAAGGCAGCAGCGAGCGGCGGTTCTTGGAGACGCCTTCGATGCCCTTGACCTTTTCGACCTCGCCCTTGGCCACCTGCCTTAGGAAGTTCAGGGCGCTGTCGGCGGCGATCTCGTAATGATGCATGACGCCGAGCGGGTAGTTGGTCATCTCCATATGGAGCCGGGCGAGGTTTCGCCAGGTTCCGCCGACGGCGTAGAACACCCTGCC
>NZ_LYTM01000037.1:0-20083 GCF_001672445.1 Mesorhizobium sp. WSM3873
GGGGAATAGGGGAATAGGGGAAAAAGGTACTGGCATCCGATATGCGGAGTTCACGAAGTCTGATCTTCCCTACCTCCCTACCTCCCTACCTCCCTACTTCCCTACTCCCCTATTTCCGTTCCGCAGGAAGGAACACCATGATGAGCCATTTGGACAGCACCTTCCTGACCGCCTCGCAACTGGCGGCGGCGATCCGCGAGAAGAAGGTCGGCGCTTTCGAGGCGATGGAGGCGCAGCTTGCCCGCATCGCTGTCGTCAACCCGCTGCTCAACGCCATCGTCACCCTCGACGAGGAGGCGGCCCGGGCCGGAGCGAAGGCCGCAGATATGGCGGTCGCACGCGGCGAGGCCGCCGGTCCGCTCAACGGTGTGCCGGTCACGCTGAAGGACGGCCATGCCACCGCCGGCATGCGCACCACCGTCGGTTTGGAAGCCTTTGCCGATCATGTCCCGGCGACGGACAGCACGATTGCCGCGCGGCTGCGCAAGGCCGGCGCTATCATCATCGGCAAGACCAACGTGCCGCCCAGGCTGCGCGACCTGCAGACCGACAATCCGATCTTCGGCCGCACCGTCAATCCGTGGGACGTTACCCGGACACCCGGCGGCTCCAGCGGCGGCGCGGCTGCCGCGGTCGCCGCCGGGCTGGTGCCGCTCGAGATCGGCAGCGATGCCGGCGGCTCGATCCGGATGCCGGCGCATCTGTGCGGCGTCTATGGCTTCAAGCCGACGCAGGCGACGGTGCCGATCACCGGCAGCTACGCCGATCCGCCCGACCTGCCGCGCAGCTTCCGCCTGCTGTTCGACATCGGGCCTTTGGCTCGCGACGTCGACGATCTCATCCTGGCGCACCGCATCATCGCCGGCGCCGACGGTCTCGACACCGAAGTGCCGCCGGTAGCGACGGACGAGGCGCCGGAGCCGTCGCTGGGCAAGCTCAGGGTTGCCTTCGCGCCCGAATTTCCCGGAGTGCCGACCGCGCTCGACATCGCCGACGCGATCGCCGGCTTCGCGGGCGCCATCGAGGTCGGCGGCGCGCGGGTAGGGCAGGCATTGCCGCAGCACGATTTCGCGGCCGAGCGGGCGCTGTTTTCCGATCTCATCACCTGGTATTCGCAGGTCTTCCGGCAGCCGCGCGAAACCTCGCCCTCGCTGGCCGCCTATCTCGAGGCGCTCAACCAGCGCGACGAATTCATCGCTGCCTGGGAGCGCTTCTTTGACGGGTGGGACGTGCTGGTCTGTCCGGCGATGATGTGCACGGCCTTCCGCCACCGCGAAATGGGGGCGCCGATCCCCGTCGACGGCATCGAGACGCCCTACTGGAGCGCGCTCAGCCACGCCTGCCGCTTCAACTTGACCGGGCATCCGGCCGCCGTCATTCCGATCGGTGTCGACCGGGAGGGCCTGCCGATCGGCGCCCAACTGGTCGGCCGCCGCCATTCGGACATGAAGCTGCTGGCTGTGGCGAAGGCGCTGGCGCGTCT
Source organism: Mesorhizobium sp. WSM3873 (assembly GCF_001672445.1). Taxonomy (NCBI): domain Bacteria; kingdom Pseudomonadati; phylum Pseudomonadota; class Alphaproteobacteria; order Hyphomicrobiales; family Phyllobacteriaceae; genus Mesorhizobium; species Mesorhizobium sp. WSM3873. The sequence goes on from NZ_LYTM01000037.1 coordinate 1,484, forward strand.
CACCGACGGTTTCGTCAGGCCACCGGGATTGTGAGCGCGTGGAAACGGAGGGCTGCGTGAAAGACCAAGGGCCGCCGGCCCAGGGTCAAACATGCACGTCGCCGAACGACAGTTCGCCGTCGTCGGCGCGCATCAGGAAGGCGGCGGCAAGCATCGCAAGATAGAACACGACGACGCCGCAGACCACCACGACGCCGGGGATGGGACCGAGCGTCGCCACGCGAAAGGTGTCAAGCAGCGAGGCGCTGAAGCCGATCGGCGAGCCTTCGCGCTGCAGGCTGGGCGTGGTGATCTTCAAGACCCAGGCAAGCATCAGGATCGTGTACATGAAGACGTAGTTGCGGCGCAGCCTCCGGACCAGCGCCGCGCGCTGCGAGATGAGGAAGCGCGGCGAGCGCAGGCCTTCGCCGAGGATGGCCAGCCAGTTGGAGGCGAAGTCCGGCTGCGGCGAAAAAATCTGCGCGAAGTAATAGCGCTCGAACTGACGCACCCGCGCCCGATAGACGTCGAAGAACCGGTAGCGCCGCGCTTCGATCCATAGAAGCAGCGTGATGAGCAGCATGGCGAAGAGCAGCACGCCGTGATGCGCCGAGGGCGTCGACAGCGATACGGACAGCATCGCCGCCACCACGGTGATCGCCCAATTGCTGGTGCGGTCGAGCCGGTCGCGCCAGCCCGCCATGCGCCCGATCTCCGCGCGGTGGAAATGCGACATGGTGGTTGCGAATTCGGAGGAAGTGAGCTTCAGCGCGAACGCATCGGAGCCCCTTGGCGGCGCCGCTGCTTCGGCTGGCTTTACGGTCTGGACCTGCGACATCCCCTTGCCACGTGCCTCCCGCCGTGGCCGGCCGATTGAGCCGGCCACACCCCATATAGCACAATGTGGGGCCGGCAGAAATGTTCCTGCCGACGCGCTCCGGCGGAAGATCTTATGCGCTCAGCCAGACCCGTTCGGCCACGCGATGATCGCTGAGCAGGAAGTTGGGATTGGGAACGAATCCCTTCACCTCCTGGCGCGCCGCGTCGATCCAGCTGGCGAAGGCCGGGATGATGGTCGGGCACTCGTCATGGATCATCTGCTGCAGCTCGAAATAGACCTCGCGGCGTTTTGCCGGATCGGCCAGTGAGCGCGACTCCGTCAGCCTTCTGTCGAAGCTGTCGTTCTTCCAATGCGTCTCGTTCCACGGCGCGCCCGAGGCGTAGACTGAGGAGAACATCATGCTCGCCGACGGCCGCCCGGCCCAGAAGGAAGCCACCCATGGCTTCTTCAGCCACACGTCGCTCCAGTAGCCGTCATCGGGCTCGCGCTTGACGCTGATGGTGATGCCGGCGGGCTTGGCCGATTGCGCGAAAAGCTCGGCCGTGTTGACCGCCTGCTCGAACGCCACGGGGGCGGCGTGCAGCTCGAGGGTAAGATCGCTCTTGCCGGCCTTCTTGAGGTGAAAACGGGCCCTGTCCGGATCGTAGCCGCGCTGCGCGATGTTCGGATTGAAGCTCGGATCGCCGGCAGCGATCGGATGGTCGTTGCCGACCCGTCCGAAGCCGGCCATCAGCAGCTTCACCATCTGCTCGCGGTCGAGCGCGTGCTTGAGCGCCAGCACGACATCGGGGTTGTTGAACGGCTCCTTCGTGGCGTCCATCGGCAGCGAGAAATGCTGCTTGCCTTCGGTGACCAGCAGATAGGCGCGCGGGTCCTTCTTGAGCAGTGGAGCGATCTTGTAGTCGATGCCGTTGACGATGTGCACCGAGCCGCCTTGAAGAGCCGAGACGCGTGCCGCGGCGTCGTTGATCACGACCGTCTCGACCGTATCGACATGGCCGCGATCGCCGCGCCAGTAGGTCTCGTTGCGTGCGGCGGTGGCGTGCACGCCGGGCTGGAAGGCGGTGAGCTTGAACGGACCGGTGCCGATCGCTTTCGACCAGTCGGCGAAGCCTGCCGGCACCATGGCGAAATGCAGATCCGACAGCACATAATCCATGTCGGGATTTGCCGATTTGAGCAGAATCTCGACTTGCGTCGGCGAGATGGCCCGCACTTCCGCGACGTCGGCGACCAGACCCTTGGCCTTCGACTTGGTCTTGTCGCCGATATGCAGGCCAAGCGAGTATTTGACGTCGTCGGCGTCGAACGTCTTGCCGTTGTGAAACTGCACGCCCTGCCTGAGATTCAGGATCCAGCGCTTGTTGCCGTCGCTGGCTTCCCAGCTTGCCGCGAGCTCCGGCGCCGGCTTGCCGTCATCGCCGATCTCCACCAGCGTGTTGTAGACCTGGCGCGACACGTTGATGGAAAAAGTGCCGATCAGCTGCGTCGGGTCCAGCGTGTCGGCGGAGCTGCCGCCGTTGAGGCCAAGGCGCAGAGCGCCGCCCTTGCGCGGCGCCTCGGCAAGGCCGCTATGTGGAAACGCCGCCGTGGCGAAGGCAGCCGCAGCGGCCGTCTTGATGAAGCTGCGGCGGTTCATGCTGTCCAGGCTCGAGAAGACGCTTCTGTCGTTCATGTCATTCTCCCATTGGTTCAGTAGGCGCCAAGGACTTCGTTGCCCATCAGCGGCTGTGGCGGCAGCCGCCGGTCGAGAACCGAGCTCAGTGCGCGCGCCTGCGCGCCGAGTGCTCGCTCGGGGAACAGGTTCCAGTGCTCCCAGGGGTCTTCGCGAAGATCGAACAGCTCCCCCCAGGCCGGCTGGTTGGGATAGCGGGTGAACCGCCACTCCTTGGAGATGATCGACTGGTTGTAGAGGCAGGCGTCACGTCGCGGATGATATTCACCGAACAGGAAGTCGCGGACGTCGGCGACCCGGCCGTCGATCAGCGGCTTGAGATCGGTGCCGTCGGTCGCGGGCGCCGGCAGGCCGAGCAGCGATGCGATGGTCGCGAACAGGTCGAGGTGGCTGGTCAGCGCATCGAGGTTTGTTCCGGCGCGGATGCCTGGACCGCTGAGAACCAGCGGGACCTGCAGCAGTTGTCGGTAGGGCGGCGGCCCCTTGCGCAGCAGCCCGTGGTCGCCGAGCAACTCGCCATGATCGGCGGTAAACAGCAGGAAGCTGTCATCGAGCACGCCAACGTCGTCCAGGGCCGCGAGCAGCCGCCCGACGGCATCGTCGATCATCTGGATCATGCCATGCGTGTGGGCGATTGCGATGGCCAGCGTTTCGTCGGAGATATCGTCGGTGCGCAGGAGGAAGCCCTGCTCGCGCGGCTGCTCGCCGGAGGCGATGTAGGGCACTTTCGTCGGATCGTCGCCTTCGCCGAGATAGGCCGGCATCCGCTCCAACTCGCCCGCCCGGATGGTCGGCGTGGGCATTTGCTCCGGTCGGAACAGGTCGCAATAGGGCCGGGGCGGGGCGAAGGGGTGGTGCGGGTCCGGAAACGAGACGAACAGGCCGAACGGCTCTGCCTGCTTCCCCTGGCGCTCGATGAAGTCGATCGCCCGATCCGCGATCCAACTGGTGTAGTGCAACTCGGGCGGCACCGCGCTTTTCCAGACTTCGTTCAGATCCTGCGCCCGGCTGTCGGGACTGGCGTCGGGCTCGTAGAGGTCCACCACTTCGGGGTGGTTGCGCTTGAGCCAGGCGGCGTAGTGGCCGGCGCGAGTGGCTTCGTTGGCTTCGCCCATGACGAGGTCGACGGCATCGAAGCCGAAATAGGGACCGTGCCAGTCCTCGCAGCCCGGCCTTTCCCAATAGGCAAGCGATTCAGGCATGTCGCGTTCGACGGGCGCGAGCAGTGGCTGAAAGTGCAGCTTTCCGACGCCTTTTGTGGCGTATCCGGCAAGCGAGAGCGCCTGCCACAGATTAGGGAGCCGATCGTCGAGCGCCACGCCGTTGCGCCACAATCCGTGATGGCGTGGATAGAGCCCTGTTGCCATGGTCGCTCGGCTTGGCGAGCAAATCTGGTTAGGCGTGAAGTGCCGATGGAAGGTTGCGCCGCGCGCGGCGATGCGGTCGATGTTTGCGGTATGGGCGACGCGGTTGCCGGTGACCGAGAGCGCGTCGTAGCGCATCTGGTCGGCACAGATGAAGATGACATTGGCTCGCTTCACGACGGCTCCGCCCGTTCTGCTAAGCTTGCAGCTAGGGCCCGAAACGCAGCGAAATCAAAGATCAAGATTTTCGTTCGGTATGTGCTAATCCTATACCGGGAGGACGAGATGCGTTTTTCTGGGCTCAGCGTTCGTCAACTGGAGGCCTTCGAGGCAACGATGGTGGCCGGCTCCGTGTCGGGCGCTGCGGTCGCGCTCAACGTCTCGCAGCCGAGCGTCAGCCGGCTGCTGCAGGAGCTGGAGATCGATACCGGCCTCAGCCTGTTCGATCGCTCGCACGGTCGGCTCGTTCCGACCGAGCAGGGCCTGCTGTTCTACGGCGAGGTCGGCAAGACGTTTCATGGCGCGCGCAACCTCATCATGGCGGCGCAGGAGATCAGGGAACTGAAGCGCGGCGTCGTGCGCATCGGCACGCTGGCGGCGATGTCCTTCAACATCGTGCCGGAAGCGATCCAGCAGCTTCGGACGCGCTTTCCGGAGGCAAGGACCACCATCGCGGTGCGCAGCTCGACGGAGATCGTCTCCTCCGTCGCCTCGCGCCTGACCGATGTCGGCCTGGTGGACGCGGGCGTTTCCTTCCTGGATGCCAAATGCGTCGCCACTTTCGAGCGCAATAGCGTCTGTGTCATGGACCAGAAGCACCCGCTCGCCGAGAGCGAGCGGGTCCGGCTGGAAGATTTTTCGCGTTATCCTTTCGTATCGCTGGGCGAGCTCTATTTCCGGCGCAGCCGCGACGGCGCGAGGCTGCTCGAAGTGACCGCGGCCAACACCGTCGCCGACATTTTCCAGTCATTCTTGGCTTGCGCGCTGGTCAGGGGCGGCCGCTCGCTGGCTGTGGTCGATCCGTTCACTGCGGGCTTCTATTCCGAGTTCGGACTGGCACTCAGGCCAATCCAGTTCGACATTCCGTTTCGCATCTCGATCATCGTCAATGATCGGTCGGCGACGGGGGCGGCGGCCGGCAAGGTCATCGAGGCGATGACCGATCTGATCGGCCGTTAATCAGCATTGCCGGCCGCCGGTCATGGATGCTTCCTATCGCTGAGCGGCTGATATCGGAAACGGCACCACTTCGGCCTCGGGCCGGGGATGGAGGGCGGTCGCGACCGCCTCGATCACAAGGTCGAGCGCCGCAAGCGCCGTGCGGCTTGTCTCGTCGTCGCCGCGCAGATAATGGCAGGCCCTGTCGAGGTGCAGGTGGGCGGCGGCAAAGTCGCTTTTCATTAGCTTCTCCTTATTGCCCCGCCGTGCCGCGACCATGCGTGAGTCGCTTTACCGACAAGCAAAGATGGGCGGCGGCATTTGAATCGAATTGTACGCGAGACCGAAGCTGCTTGAGAGAGGCGGGCGGAGCCGGAACTGCCCGATCCCTCCGCGCCGGTGAGGAAGTTGTCCGGCAGGGCCGAGGAGGCGCTGTCCCACCGGCATCCCAGCCCTTGCAGGCACCTCCATGGGGGTTAAAAGTGACTTGCTTTGGAGATAGGTTGAATCGACGTTGGCTCTCCACGGCGCCCCCTCCGTCCTGCCGGACATCGCCCCCACAACGGGAGAGAGTGGCAGTTCCACCGCCGTGCAACCGATGCATGTGCGAAACCGTTATGGCGAGGATAATCGAGGGGTGCGGCAATTGTCCTTCATGCCCAACCGGCGCCGGCCGGTTTGTCTCGCGCTTGCGGCGGCGGCGCTTGCATCGATGCCGGCCGCCGCCTTCGCCGCCGAAAAAACCGGCATGTCGAGCGAAGGCATCTTCGTTCTCGAAGTCATTTTGCTGCTCGTCGTCGGCCGAGGCATCGGCGAATTGCTGGAGCGCCTCGGCCAGCCGGCGGTGATGGGACAGCTGATCGGCGGCATCCTGCTCGGGCCCTCGCTGCTCGGCTGGCTGTGGCCCGCGGCCGAGCGGCTGGTCTTTGCCGGCGATGCCGCGCAGAAGTCGATGATCAACGCCATCGCCCAGTTCGGCGTGCTGATGCTTCTGCTGCTGACCGGCATGGAGACGGACCTGAGGCTGGTGCGCCGGGTCGGCCGCGCGTGCTTTTCCATCTCCGCCACCGGCGTCGCCGTGCCCTTCGCGCTCGGCTTCGTGGCGGCGCAGTTCATGCCGGCCTCGCTGCTCGCCACCGGCAGCGAGCGCATCGTCTCCGGCCTGTTCCTCGGCACCGCGCTTTCGATCTCCTCGGTCAAGATCGTCGCCATGGTGGTGCGCGAGATGAACTTCATGCGCCGCGACCTCGGCCAGATCATCGTCTCCTCGGCCATCATCGAGGACACGATCGGCTGGGTGATCATCGCCATCACCATCGGCATCGCCACGCATGGCCGCATCGAGCTCGCCAGCCTCGCTTTCACGCTCGCCGGCGTCGCCGCCTTCATGGCCTTTTCCTTCACGCTCGGCCGCCGCATCGTCTTCGACGCCATCCGCTGGACCAACGACACCTTCCGCTCGGAATACGCGGTGGTCACCGTCATCCTCGCCATCATGGGCGGCATGGCGCTGGTCACCGACCTGATCGGCGTGCATACGGTGCTTGGTGCCTTCGTCGCCGGCATATTGGTCGGCGAGTCGCCGATCCTGTCGCGCCACATCGAGGGGCAATTGCGCGGCGTGATCACGGCACTCTTCATGCCGGTGTTCTTCGGCGTCGCCGGTCTCTCGGCCGACCTGACAGTGCTCGTCGATCCCGAGCTTGCACTGCTCACCGTGGCGCTGGTGGCGATCGCCAGCCTCGGCAAGTTCGGCGGCGCCTTCATCGGCGCGGAGGCCGCGGGCATGAGCCGCAGCGAGGGCATCGCCGTCGGCTGCGGCATGAATGCGCGGGGCTCGACCGAGGTCATCGTCGCCTCGATCGGTCTGTCGATCGGCGTGATCTCGCACACGCTTTTCACCATGATCGTCACCATGGCCGTGATCACCACCTTGGCCATGCCGCCAACATTGCGCTGGGCGCTGGGGCGGCTGCCGATGGGGGAGGAGGAGAAGAAAAGGCTGGAGCGCGAGGAGGTCGACCAGCGCGGCTTCATCACCAATCTGGAGCGGCTGCTGGTGGTGGTCGACGAGGGCGTCGTCGGCCGCTTCGCCGCCTACCTCGCCGGTGTCATCGGCGCCGGCAAGCCGACGACCGTGCTCCGTACAAGCGGCGAAAGCGAAGCCGACCCCGTCGAGGCGGCGCATCTGGACGAGATCGAGAAGGGCGCTGAGCAGGGCCGCGAGGCGGCGAAGGAAGCCGACGAGGAGCCTGCGCACGAAGTCCCCCTCACACGCCGCCTGCATGACGCTCCGCTCTCCGCCGAGGCGGTCGCCAAGGAGGCGCGCAAGGGCTACGGCATGCTGCTCATCGGCCTCGGCCGAGCGGTGACGGCGAAGGGCGGCTTCTCGCGCCGGCTGAACGAGGTCGCGGGCGCCTTCGAGGGCCCGCTCTGCCTGGTGCTGAAGCCGGCCGGCGCCGGCCGGCAGATGCCGCGCCTTGGGCCGGGATCCGGCAGGATCCTGGTGCCGGTCAACGGCACGGCGAATGCGCGCCGCGGCGCGGAACTTGCGTTTGCCGTCGCCTCCGTCACCGGCGCGCCGGTCAAGGTCCTCTATGTCGCGCGTCCGGGTCGCGACGAACCGCGCGACACCGTCTCGCATCGCCGCAGGGAGGCTGTGCTGAAGGACATTGTCGCGCTTGCCGACCGTTATGGCGTCGAGATCGAGACGGCCATCCGCTCGAGGGCCGCCGCCGCCGATGCCATTGCCCGTCAGGCGGGCAGGAGCGTGGCGCTGATCGTCATGGGCGTGGCGCGGCGGCCGGGTGAGGAGCTCATCTTCGGCGAGACGACGAGCGGCGTGCTGCATCGCTGCCCATGCCCGGTGATGCTGATCTCCGACGCGCGGCTGCGCCGCGACGACGAGGGCAGGGAGGCGCTGAGGTCAGGTACGGGCACGGGCTGAGGGCAGCTTCGGCCTGACGGTTCCAATGGCTGACGGCCGCACTTCACTTGCCTTCGAAAAAGCGATGGATCGCGGCGTCCAGCTTGCCGATGAGCTCGCCGTTGCGCGTGCTGCCGGCCCAGATCAGCGCATTGAGCCGCATGTCCTTGTTGAGGAAGTTCACCTTGCGGGATTCCAGCAGATATTGCGCGACTTCGAAGTGGCGTCCCTTGATCGCCTCGATGAGCGCGCTGTTGCGTCCCGTCTTGTCGGCGAGATTGACGTCGGCGCCATGCTCGACCAGCAGCTTGACGATAGCGAGATGCCCGTTCCTTGCCGCTTCGATGAGCGGCGTCCTGCCGTAATAGTCGGCGCGGGCGTCGATATCGATCTGCGGATGCTTCAGCAGCGACTTGATGCAGGCGAGGTGACCCCTGGCCGCGGCCAGGCTCAATGGCGTGCTCTTCCATTTGTTTCTGCAGTTCACGTCGACCGCCGGGTGGCCGATCAAGGTTTCGAGCACGGCGATGCGGCCGTTATGCGCGGCGAGGTGCAGGCTTGACCAGCCGTCTTCATCGGTCTGGTTGATATCCGCGCCCGCCGCGAGCTCCGCGCGCGAGGCTTCGGCATCGCCGCTCTCGGCCGCGACCAGCAGGCGGGACCAATTCCTTGCTTCTGCGGCTTCCAGGCCTGTGTCCACTGCAATATCCCCGACCGCGGATGGCGCCGGCCCGGCCGGCATTCAGATGCAGCGTCTTTCTCTCGCGGAGTGTTTCACACTCGCCGTCGTCGGGCAATGGATTTCGCGTCGGCGGTGCGGGCAACTCGAGGGGAGATGCCGGCAGGGCAGGTCCGAGCGTGGATCGCCGGCGCCCCATGCGACGGAGAGGGGCGTCGGCGCTTGACGCGCCGCGACCCCCTCTGTCGCCTTCGGCGACATCTCCCCCTCGAGGAGGGAGATTCATCTCGTTATGCCATCTGCAGCCGCTGCCGGCTCGGCTGCGGCGGGAAGGCGATCGCGATGCCGGCGGCGCCCAGGCCGACCAGCGCCGAGCCGATGAACAGCCAGGAATAGCTGGCATAGGCGTCGTAGATCATGCCGCCGGCGAGCGGGCCGAACGACATGCCGAGGCTGGAGAGCATGGTGGCGGCGCCGAACACCGTGCCGATGATGCGCGGCCCGAAATATTCGCGTGCCAGCACCGCATAGAGCGGCATGACGCCGCCATAGGTGGCGCCGAAGATGACGGCCAGGACGTAGAACTGCTCGAGCCGGCCGACCGCGAGATAGGCGGCGATCACTGCGGCCTGGATGGCAAGGCCGGTGATCAGCACCGGCTTGACCCCCAGCCGGTCGCCGAGCACGCCGTAGAGCAGGCGTCCGCCAAGGCCGGCAAGGCCCTCGACGCTATAGATCGAGACGGCAGCCATCGGCGCAACGCCGCAGGCCATCGCATAGCTGACCATGTGGAAGATCGGCCCCGAATGCGCCGCGCAGCAGGCGAAGAAGGTCATGCCCAGCACCAGGAACTGCGGCGAGCGCAGCGCCTGGCCGACGCTCATGCCGGGATCGTCGGCGGCACGCGCCGGCATGCCGCTGTCGGCCGCCGCGCCGGCCGCCGGCGGCTGGCGTACCAGGAAGACGGCGGGCAGCAGGAGCACCCAGGCCATGACGCCGATGTCGAACATGGCGGTTCGCCAGTCATAGGCCGAGATCAGCCAGCGGGCGAAGGGCGAGATGGTCATCGGCGCCACTCCCATGCCGGCCGAAACCAGCGACACGGCAAGGCTGCGGTTGGTGTCGAACCAGGCGGTGGTGAGCGCGATCATAGGCGCGAAGAACGCGCTGGCCGCCAGCCCGACGATCACGCCGTAGCTGAGCTGGAAGATCAGCAGCGAGTTGGCTCGGCTCGCCACCACCAGCGCCAGCCCGAGCAGCACCGCGCCGGCAAGCACGACGGGGCGGGCACCGACGCGGTCATAGATCGAGCCCCAGGCAAAGCCGCCGACGCCCATCACCAGAAAATTCAGCGTCATGGCGCTGGAGATTCCGGCGCGCGACCAGCCGGTGTCGATCGACATCGGCTCGAGAAAGATCGCCAGCGAGAACATCGCGCCGAGCGCCACACAGGTCATCAGCGCGCCGGCCGCGACGATGACCCAACGATAGGAAGGATTCATGATTTTCTCCCGTGCCCTAAGGCATCCTGTTTGATGCGGCACGGTTTTTCCAGGTCCATCGCGCCGCTTGCGTCCGAAGGACGCCGCTGCGGACACCGATCCTACAATCTGGTTGCATTTTTTATCTGGTTCTTTGGGAGATGTTGGCCTATCGCCTTATGCTGGCGTTCCTTCACACCCCCTCTGTCCTGCCGGGCAGTCCGGTAGGACAGAGGGGGTGCCTCGCGCCGACCTCTCTAACTGTCAGCAGTCTTCCACACCCACATTGACCGCGCACCAGGCCCTTCTAGATTGAGCCGCAGCAATCGGGAGGAGGCAAACGCCATGCAACTCTACCGCGGCCGGCTCATCGATCACCTTCATCTGGTAGTGCGCGACGTCAAGGCGAGCCGGCGTTTCTACGGCGCGGTGCTCGAGGTGCTGGGCGTCCCGATCGGCGGCGAGGCCGAGGATTATTTCTGGGCGGACGAACTGTTCGTTTCCAGCGCCGATAGCCGCGCGGCCCAGGGCGTGCTCACCGGCCGTCACCATCTCGCCTTCCAGGCCAAGGACCGCGCCATGGTCGACGCCTTCTACCACGCGGGCCTTGCCGCCGGCGGCAAGGACAACGGCGCCCCGGGCGAGCGCCCCTACCACCCCGGCTACTATGCCGCCTTCCTGCTCGACCCCGACGGCAGCAACATCGAGGCGGTGTTTCATGGCGAGGCGAAGCGCAGTGCGCCGGCGGTGGAGGTGAGTTTTTAGCTAGCGCGGCGGCGGGCGCCGTTCTCTCCCCCACAAGGGGGCCCCACAAGGGGGAGATAGCGCGACGCACCACTCCCTCGGCTTCTTGCTCGCCACCTCGTCGGAGCATCGGGGCTGGGCATCGGCAGGCATGACTTCGAAACCGGCGGCGATGAGTTGCAACTTCGTTTTCTCGAAATGCCGCTTGGCGCCGCTGTCGATCGCGGCCGGTGCTATCCCGTCACCAATCCGGACGCCATCCGCGTCATCCGCGAGGCTGCCACGCTGGTGCCGATCCGCTAAAATCCATCGATCGGCGGGTGCCTCGTGCAATGGCCATGACCGCCAAAGCGGAAGCTATTCCTTCACCGCGCCCGTCATCGAGGAGACGTAGTGCTCGACGAAGAACGAATAAAGCACCACCACTGGCAGCGAGCCGATCAGCGCGCCTGCCATCAGCGCTCCCCATTCATAGACGTCCGAGCGGACGAGCTCGGTGAGCACGCCGACCGGAACCGTCTTCTTCTCCGACGACTGGATGAAGGTCAGCGCGTAGATGAATTCGTTCCAGGACAGCGTGAAGGCGAAGATGCCGGCAGAGATCAGGCCCGGCACCGACAGCGGCAGCACGATCTTGGTCAGGATCTGCCAGCGGGTGGCGCCGTCGATCAGCGCGCATTCCTCCAATTCGAAGGGGATCGAACGGAAGTAGCCCATCAACAGCCAGGTGCAGAACGGAATCAGGAAGGTCGGGTAGGTGAGGATCAGCGCGAAGGGCGTGTCGTAGAGACCGAGGTTGAACACCATCACCGACAGCGGGATGAACAGGATCGAAGGCGGCACCAGATAGGCGAGGAAGACGGCAAGGCCGACCTGACGGGCGCCTGAGAACCGCAGTCGCTCGATCGCGTAGGCGGCGAGCACCGCAGCCGCCAGCGACAGGAAGGTGGCCGCCGTCGATATGATCACCGTGTTGAGCAGCCAGCCGGGGTAGGAGGTCTCCAGGAGCAAATAGCGTATGTGCTCCAGCGTCGGATGCACGACCCAGAACGGATTGTAGTTCACATAATCGGTCATCTCGACATTGGGCTTAACCGCCGTGATCGTCATCCAGTAGAATGGAAACAGCAGCACGATGAGAAACACCAGCAGCGGCAGATAGACCGTGACCACCCGGCGCGGCAGGCTCTGCAGGTAGCCCATGCCGCCTTCGTCGGTGTCCAGGCGCTCGACTTCTCTGATCGCGGCCATGTCAGTCTCCGCCGCCTTGCTGCCACCTGCGGCGTTGCAGGCCGAAATAGCTGAACAGGATCGCCGCCAGCAGGAAGGGGATCATGGCAACGGCGATTGCCGCGCCTTCGCCGAGCTGGCCGCCGGCAATGCCGCGCTGGAAGGACAATGTCGCCATCAGGTGGGTGGCGTTCACCGGCCCGCCGCGGGTCAGCACATAGATCAGCTGGAAATCGGTGAAGGTGAAGAGCACCGAGAAAGTCATGGTGATGGCGATGATCGGCGTCAAAAGCGGCAGCGTCACATGGCGAAACAACTGCCAGCGGCTGGCGCCGTCGAGCGTGGCGGCTTCATAGAGCGACTGCGGGATGGTCTGCAGGCCGGCAAGCAGCGTGATGGCGACGAACGGGATGCCGCGCCAGACATTGGCCGCAATGACCGAAGCGCGCGCGTTGGTCGGATCGCCGAGGAAGTTAATGCGGTGGTCGATCAGCCCCATCTGCTGCAGCGCCCAGGACAGGATCGAGAACTGCGAGTCGTAGATCCACCAGAAGGCGATGGCCGACAGCACCGTCGGCACCACCCAGGGCAGCAGCACCACCGCGCGGAAGAACGACTTGAAGGGCAGCTTCTCGTTGAGGATGAGAGCCAGCCAGAGGCCGAGCACGAATTTCAGGATCGAAGCGCTGACCGTGTAGAGCACGGTGTTGAAGACCGACAGCCAGAACACGCTGTCGCTCCAGAGATATTCATAGTTCTCGACGCCGATATAGATGCCGGGCCGGCCGATACGCGTGTCGGTGAAGCCAAGCCAGACGCCGAGTCCCAGCGGATAGGTGAGAAAGACCAGGAGCAGCGCCGCCGCCGGCAGCATGAAGCCGAGACCAAGAGTGTTCCGGCTCTCGGCAAGTCGCGAAAGCATCGACGGACGCCGCTGAACGGCAACGGATGGCACGGCCATGGGCGCGAATTCCTCGCAACATGCGGTGGAGTGGTGGTGGCCGCGTGGTCCTTCCGTGCCCCGGAAGATCCCGACGCGGCCACCCTTGCTTCAGGTGCCCGGCAGGATCAGACGCGATAATAGCGGTTGGCGCGCTTTTCGGCCTCTTCCATCGCCTCTTGCGGTGTCGCCTGTCCTGTCACCGCCTTGGCGAACATGTCGACCAGCACATAGTCGGCCATGGTCGCGGCCGAGGCATAGCCGAGCGGCCCGGCATAGCCGTTGGGTCGCAGCGTCGCCGAAGCTTTCGCGTAAGCGGCGTTGTTCGGGTCGGCCTTCCACACCGGATTGTTGTCGAAAGCCTTCAGCGTCTGGCAGCAATAGCCGGCCGACGACGTGATCCAGTCCGACATCTGCGGGTCCTCGAACATGAACTGCAGATAGGCTTTGGCCGCGTTGGGGTAGGGCGTGTAGTTGAAGATGACGGCCGTGGTCACCTGGAACAGCTCGACCGATTTCCCGACCGGACCGATCGGCAGATTGGTGGTGCGGATGTCCTTGGCTATTTCGGCCAGCTTCGGGTCATTGTCCTTGTTGACCTTGGCGGTGTTGTAGGCCGAGATGCCGTTGGCGATCACGCTTATTTCGCCGGCCAGGAAGGCGCGGTTGTTGTTGACGTCGAGCCAGCTTTCCGTGCCGGGGATGAAGGTCTTGTAGAGCTCCTGCGCATACTGGATCGCCTTGAGCGTCTCGGGGCTGTTGATCGTCACCTTGCCGGCTTCGTCGACCATCTGGCCGCCATGGCTCCATAGCAGCCAATGCGCATAGTTGTTGCCGTCGCCGACGCCGTGGCCATGGGTGAACCCGGCGGGATGGCCCTTTGCCTTCAGCGCCTTGCACAGGTCGAGGAAACCCGCCGTGTCCTTCGGGAATTCCGAGAAGCCGGCCTCCTTCACCCAGCTTTCGCGATAGACGATGGCATTGCCGATGGTGGCGAGCGGCAGGCCGAGGAACTTGCCCTCGCGCGTCGCATACTGCTTCGGGCCGTCGTGCCAGCCGCCATACTTCTTGCCGAGATAGTCGCCGAGTTCGGTCACGTCGAGCAGCTTGTCTGGATATTGGTGCGGGTCGTCGAACCAGACGAACATCAGGTCGGGACCGGAGCCGACATTGGCGGCGACGGCCGCCTTGGGCCGGATGTCTTCCCAGCTCTCCTTGTCGACGCGCACCTCCACGCCCGTCGCCTCGGTGAACCGCTTCGTATTCTTCAGCCATTGGTCCTCGTCGCCCTGCACGAAAGGCGACCAGCGCAGCAGCCGGAGCTTGGCGCCTTCCTCCGGCTTGTAGGTGAGGCCCTCCTGGGCGAAGGCGCTCGAGCCGAGGAAGCGGCTGCCCAAGGCCCCGGCGGCCGCGCCGGCGGTCGTGCGGATCACGTCGCGTCTGGTGAACTTCATGCTCGTCTCCTCCTGTGGGTTTCCTCGTTGCGTGGTCTATGGCGCCGCTTCGATCCGCTGGCCCGTTTCGCCGTGAAACAGATGAATGGGGCCGGGTTCCACCGACAGCCGGATGGTTTCTCCCGGCGCGAAGGAATGGCGTTCGCGGAAATTGGCGACGATATCCTCTCCGCCGGCCGTCCGGCCGATGATCTGCACTTCCGAGCCGGTCGGCTCGATCACCACCACGGTGACCGGAATGCCGTCCTCGGCCAGCCGCAGATGCTCGGGCCGAACGCCGAGCACGACGGCTTCGCCGTTGCCGATCGCGGGCGGTTTCGACAGAGGCACGGAGACGCCACCCGCGCCCCGGAACGACGACGGCGCGCCGTCATTGGCGAATGTGCCCTTGAGCAGGTTCATGGCCGGCGAGCCGATGAAGCTCGCGACGAAGAGGTTGTTCGGCCGGTCGTAGAGCTCGAGCGGCGGCCCGATCTGCTCGACGAGGCCGTCATGCATAACGACGATCTTGTCGGCCATCGTCATGGCCTCGATCTGGTCGTGCGTGACATAGATCGTCGTCGTCTTCAGCCGCTGGTGGAGTTCCTTGATCTCGGCGCGCATCTGGACCCTGAGCTTGGCGTCAAGGTTGCTGAGCGGCTCGTCGAACAAAAACACCTGCGGATTGCGCACGATCGCCCGGCCCATGGCGACGCGCTGCCGCTGGCCGCCCGAAAGCTGGCGCGGATAACGCGACAGAAGCGGCACCAGCCCGAGGATCTCGGCCGCGCGCTTCACCCCGGCATCGCTCTCCGCCTTGGCCACTCCCTTCAGCATGAGCGAGAACGCCATGTTCTCGGCCACGGTCATGTGCGGATAGAGCGCGTAGTTCTGGAAGACCATGGCCACGTCGCGCTCCTTCGGCGCAACATCGTTGACGACACGGCTGCCGATCGAAATATGGCCGCGGGAGATTTTTTCCAGCCCGGCAATCATCCGCAGAAGCGTCGATTTTCCGCATCCCGACGGCCCGACCAGCGTGACGAACTCGCCGTCTTCTATATCGACGCTGACGCCGTGCAGGATCTGGGTGGCTCCGAACGACTTGTAGACATCGCCAATCGCGACAGACGCCATCGAACTCCTCCCGATGGTCCCTGCGGGTTTCGCGGGGAGCCGTTTCCAATCAAGGTGTGGCTGAAACGGATGCCGGCAAGCATCCACCACTGGCGTCGGCGACGTTTGCCCCAGCTCCCCCCGGGTCACGCGACTGTGAAACGGTAGCGCTACCAAACCCGCCTGTAAAGCTGCGGCGCATGCCCTTAGACTTTCGTCTCAAAGGACAAATGAGCCAGCCTGCCGTGAGCTAAGTCAATCCAGGGCTGTGCCGGATGGCCACTAATCAGGTCGGCGAAGAAGGCTGAATGCGCATTAGCAAGTACTAAGGTGTAGATTTCAACCTAGCCGAGAAAGAGCCGACAGTTCCCGTTTCCGCGCAGACGGGATTGGCAGCTGTCCCATTCGAGATGCGGTAATGCTGATAGCGGTGCTTCCGGTGTGGCCCTGCTGCCACCGCGGGAAGGGGCGCGGCCGCTCCTTGGCCGTGTTCACCCGCCGATCAGAAACGCCGCAATCAGCTTCTGCAAGTTCCCGCCCGGACCGAACTCGACCTTGTCGAAGTCGCGGCTGGCCCGGCGCTGCGCCTTGGAAAGCTGGTCGAGATAATTCGTCAGCTCCGCCCTGATCTTGGTGCAGCCGGGGTCGTCGGCAACGGTGAGGCCGGTGCTGAAGGCGACGATCTTGTCCACCATGTCGACGATGCCGGCGCCGTGGACCTTCTCGTGTGCGGCGAGGCCGGCGGCAAACGCGTCCCACCGCGCCTGCACGGCGGGGGCAAGTTTTGCGGCGGGCTTGGGCAACGTGTAGGTGATGATCAGCTTCGGGCGAGCGGTCTTCAGCACGCAGGCGCCGCCTTCGGTCTGATAATCGCGCTGCCAGGTCAGCTTGAAGTTGGTCTGCGCGATTGCCCGCCGCCCGTTGCCGGCCGAGTCCCTGCCGATCACAGGGCCTTTCTCGCCGATCGAGACATAGAGCGCCTCCACGCTTTGTCCTGAGATCGCATAGGTCTCGACCTTCTCGCTCGGCTTCCATTGGGCGAGGGCTGGTGAGGAGAGGAGCAGGGCGGAAAGCAGCAAGACGGATTTCATGAGGACTCGGCAGAATTCCGGGACGAGCCTCCGTGCATAGCGGTTGTCGGCGCAAGAGCAAAGCCGGCGCGGCGCTTTCTCCCGCAAGGCGGAGACAACGCGCCGGCGCCATCGGAACCCGCTCCACCCGTCCGCCGTTTCCTTGTCATCGTTCCGCCCCAGGGAGACAAGGATGACCCGCAACGAGATCATTTCCGTTCTTGGCCCTGTCGACGAGGCCGTCATCGCCGACGTCGCGCTCACCGGCGCCAGCCTTGAGGAATTGCGCGAGGCCTTCGCCTGGATCGGCGCCGACGAGGCGCTGATGAACGAGGGTCGCGCGATGCCGGGCGCCAGGGTAGCGCGGCTGATCGAGATTCTCGAACCGCCCGAGGACGAGGCCGAAGCGCCGAGCGGGACGGAGTAGAGCGCGAATCCTGATCTCCCCCCTTGAGGCCTGAGGGGTCGTCTCACGCAGATCGCCGACGTTGTATTCCTCCGCGCAAGGCGCCGGCACTTCACGCGCAGCGATCGCTCCGTCGCCTTCGGCGACAGATACTTCGCTCGGTGCACCTTGTCCCGCAAAGGCTAGGTGACTCCCCTACTTGCTCCTCCGACACCTCGGGCATAGCTTCTTCCCGCCTTGGGGGAGGAGGCTACCTTGGACACCAATGTCGTCATTGTCGGCGCGGGACCGGCGGGGCTGGCTGTCGGGGCCTGCCTGAAGCGGGCCGGAGTCGATTTCATCATCCTCGAAAAGGCGAGCGAGCTGGCGCCGGCCTGGCGGCGGCATTACCGGCGGCTGCACCTGCACACGGTGAAGTCCTTCTCGTCACTCCCTTTCGTACCGTTCCCGAAAAGCCACCCTCGCTACGTTCCGCGTGAAAAAGTGGTTGCCTATCTCGATGCCTATGCCGCGCGTTTCAGCCTGGAGCCGCGCTTCGGCGTCACGGTGAAATCGATCCGCAGGGCGGGCGAAAAAGTCGTGGTCGAGACCGATGCCGGTCCTTTCAACGCCCGCAAGATCGTGATCGCCACCGGCAATAACGCCGAGCCGATAACGCCGGCCTTTGCCGGCATCGAAACCTTCAAGGGAGAGGTGCTGCACAGCGCCGCCTACACCGAGGCCACGACCTATACGGCCAAGAACGTGCTGGTCGTCGGCATGGGCAACACCGGCGCCGAGATCGCGCTCGATCTTGCCGAGAGCGGCGCGCATCCGACGATCTCGGTGCGCAAGGGCGTCCACATCGTGCCGCGCCAGCTCTTCGGCCTGCCGATCCAGATGGTCGGCATCGCCAGCCGGCCGATGCCGCGGGCGCTGAACGACTGGATGTTCCCGAAAATCCTCGACCTTGCGCTGGGCAGGCTGGAGCGATACGGCATCGTCAGGCCCAAGGAAGGAATCCTCAAGCAGATCGACGCCGGCCGCATTCCGGTCATCGATGTCGGAACTGTAGCAGCGATCAAGGCGGGCAGGATCGGCATTCTCCCCGATATCGTCCGCTTCACCGAGGACGGCGCAACATTCGCCGGCGGGCAGGAACAAAACTTCGACGCCGTAATCTTCGCCACCGGCTACCGTCCTGGCTATGACGGCATCCTGCCGGCGGAGCTGCGGCCGGGGAAGAGTGGAGTGAATCCACGGGCGACGGCGCTGGGTGTCTACCTCGTCGGCTTCTACAATCCGGTCACCGGCCTGCTGCGCGAGATCGGCATCGAGGCGCAGGCGGTGGCGAGGGATATTGCGGGGTGAGGCGTGGCGGAACTGCCGATCTCCCCCCTTGAGGGCAGGGGAATCGCAGATAAGTTGATTGGCTATTGCCAAGCCGCAAAAGAAGGATTCTTGAGAGGCTTTCTCGTAGCAGAGGAGGCCCGAGTGCGGCTTGTTTTGTCGATCCTGCAAGCAGTTCGCGATCCGCGCGACATCAACGCGCGGCATGATCTTGCTGAACTTCTGTTTC
>NZ_LYTM01000038.1:0-19104 GCF_001672445.1 Mesorhizobium sp. WSM3873
ACGCCGAGAATGGCCCGCCTCGACAAACCGCACAACACGTTCACGCAAATCGAGCGAATAGGGCTTGGGCATGGCAAATCACCTCCACAAGGAAGTGAATCACAAACCTTACATCAGCGGAATCCTTCGCGATTCAATCTGATGGTCCGACGCTCTAGCTGAATTCTTTGGCTGTCAGCGGGCTACGTGTTCACGCCCAGCTCCGCCAACCGCTCCACGCAGGACTCCTCGGCCTGGTCGAGCTCGGCAAGCGTCTCCTCGAGGTCGCGCCGTTTCTGGCGCAGGTCCTCGCGCTTTTCCTCGATGCGCTTGATCATCAGCTTGAGCTGGCCGACCTCGCCGGGCGGTTCCTTGTACATCTGGATGATTTCGCGGATTTCGGCGATCGAGAAGCCGAGCCGCTTGCCGCGCATGATCTGGCGGATCAGATGCCGGTCGGACGGGCGAAACAGCCGCGTGCGCCCGCGCCGGATCGGCTGCACCAGCCCCTCGTCCTCATAGAACCGCAACGTCCGGGTCGACACGTCGAATTCGCGCGTCAGCTCGGTGATCGTGTAATATTCCCGCATTCTCGCTCCCACGCCCAAACGTCCAAGCGTCGCCACGCAGAAGCGTCGCCCTTTCTCCAATCAACCCCGTCTGTGCCGGAATCGGCATCTGACCCTAGGGCAACGTCGCACGGCATTTACGTAAAAGTCAATTATAGCACTGTCTTAAGGAACGCCAAACCACCAAGTGGCCAATCCGAGGAAGGCAAAGAAGCCGACGCAGTCGGTGACCGTCGTGACGAAGACGGCGGAGGCTACCGCCGGGTCGATCTTGAAGCGGTCGAGCAGCAGCGGGATGAGAATGCCTGCCAGGGCCGCCGCGAACATGTTGATGATCATCGCCGCCGCGATAATGCCGCCCAGGTTGGGGTCGTGGAACCACAGTCCAGCAACCATGCCGATCAGCACCGCAAAGACGATGCCGTTGATGAAGCCCACTCCCACCTCACGGCGGATGATCCGGGCGGCGTTGTAGATGTCCAGATCCCTGGTCGCCAGCGCCCGCACCGTGACGGTCATCGTCTGCGAGCCGGCATTGCCGCCCATGCCGGCAACGATCGGCATCAGCACAGCGAGCGCCACGATATGCTCGATGGTCTGGTCGAACAGGCCAATCACCGAGGCCGCGAGAAACGCCGTGACCAGATTGACGAGCAGCCACGGCACACGCGATCGCGAGGTCGCAAGCACGGTGTCGGATAGCTCTTCGTCGCCGACGCCGCCCATGCGCAGAAGGTCCTCCTCTGCCTCCTGCTGGATGACGTCGACCACGTCGTCGATGGTGAGCACGCCGACCAGACGCTCGTTCTCGTCGACCACGGCGGCCGATAGCAGATCGTACTGCTCGAATTCCCGCGCCGCCTCTTCCTGGTCCATGGTGGCAGGGATGGCATGGCGCG
Organism: Mesorhizobium sp. WSM3873; assembly: GCF_001672445.1. Taxonomy (NCBI): domain Bacteria; kingdom Pseudomonadati; phylum Pseudomonadota; class Alphaproteobacteria; order Hyphomicrobiales; family Phyllobacteriaceae; genus Mesorhizobium; species Mesorhizobium sp. WSM3873. The sequence continues at coordinate 1,448 of NZ_LYTM01000038.1, forward strand.
TTTCATGCATCACCTCCTCGACCTTCACCGCGCGCTTGGTGCGCAGAATCTGGTCGAGATCGATGGCGCCGAGCAGTTTGAAGCTCGGGTCGATGACGAAGATCTGGCTGAAGCGATCGGGAAGGTTCTTGTCCTCGCGCATGTAGTCGATCGTCTGGCCGATGGTCCAGAACGGCGGCACGGCGACGAACTCGGTCTGCATGCGCCGGCCGGCCGTCTCTTCCTGATAGTCGAGCGCGCGCCGCAGCCGGATGCGCTCGGTGAACGGCAGTTGCGACAGGATCTCGTCCTGGTCCTCCTGGTCGAGGTCTTCCAGGATGTAGACGGCGTCGTCGGAATCGAGTTCCTGCACCGCCTGCGCGATCTGTTCGTTGGGCAAATTGTCGACGATGTCGAGCCGGATCGCCTCATCGACCTCTGTCAGCGCCGAAAAGTCGAAATCCGAGCCAAGCAATTCGACCAGCGCGCGGCGCTGCTCGGGATGGAGTGCTTCCAGCAGATCGCCGAGTTCCGACTGATGCAGGTCGTCGACTTCGCGTTTTAAGATGAGCGTGTCGCGATCGGCGATGGCCGCGCCGATCTGCGCAAGGAAGGCAGAACGGACGGCGCCGTCCTCGCCATAGATGTCGGCGCCGCCTTCCTCGATGGTCCTGGCGCCGGTCGTCTCTCTGTCCTGGCCTTCCACCAGCGCCTCCCGCCAACAGCAATCCGGAAAGGGTGTGAATCAGGTCTAGAGCATGAGCCCGAAAAGTGGAAACCGCATTTCGGGAAATCCGATGCTTATGCGGCAGATAGGGTCGAGACACGATTCGTCCTGAGAAAATATAGCCGTAGCGCGCGGAATATTCAGAGAAATGTCCCCGCGACGCCTCCCGGTAAAGGCGGGTCGCGCCGCATTTGCGGGTTCAGCCGCCGCGACAGCGCATGTCGCTGCGGAAAGAGCGCCCTTTTGCTGTTGGGGCAGAATTGCCATGATGCAGGTCCAGGTGGATCGGCAAGCGCGAGATCGACAGGACAATCGGCAGGCCTTGAACCTCAAGTCCCGGAAAACGAACGAAGCAGTTGGCGAGCAGCGCGTGCGTGTTATCGTCGCCGAGCGCAATCCGCTTGTCGTGTCTGCGCTTCGCGAGATGCTGGAATGCGACGGGCGTTTCGAGCTGTTGAGCTCCGTGCCGAGCGGCAAGCAATTCTTGGAATTGGCGGCGAACACCGGGTTCGACGTCGCCGTCATCGGCTGGAAGCTCGCCGACATGGATGGCGCCGATGTCCTGGCGGAAGTCCAGAACCGCAAGCTCGACCTGCGCATCACGGTCTTTTCCAATGATCATGACATCGGCATCCTGAAGCAGTGCGTGCGGCTCGGCGCCCAGGGCTATTGCTTTCAGTTCGACGATCCCTCGATCATATTCGAGACGATCCTGGCGGTCGCGCATGGGCGCATCTGCATCCCGTACATCGACATCAACAAGGTCAACGATACGCCGCTGTCGCAACTCACCGTGCGTGAGCGCGAATTGCTTGCGGTGCTTTCCGACGGCTGGACCAATCTCCAGATCGCGACCCGCACCGGGATCTCCGAGAACACGGTGAAGTACCATCTCAAAAATCTTTACGACAAGCTCGACGTGCGCAACCGCGCCATGGCTGTCGCGCTCTATGCCAACGAGAAGAGACGCGGCTCCAAATCGCCTTTCGGGTAGGCGGATCGGGTAGGCTCGACCTACCCGCGCGTGGCGACAACTTACCCGGCAAGGTGTTGTTGCTCGGCGCCATCGACACGAAACTTCCTCCAGCATCCCAAAACGTAGGAGGAGTTTGCGCATGGCCGGGTTTACCCATCTTTTCATCCCTGGACCCACCAACATTCCTGAAGAGGTCCGGCAGGCGATGAACCTGCCGATGGAAGACATGCGCGCCGCCTCCTTCCCCAATCTCACGCTCCCGCTGTTCGAGGACATCAAGAAGGTTTTCAAGAACGAGACCGGCCGCGTCTTCATCTATCCGTCGTCCGGCACCGGCGCCTGGGAGGCGGCGATGACGAACGTGCTCAACCCGGGCGACCGGGTGCTTATGTCGCGCTTCGGCCAGTTCTCGCATCTGTGGGTCGACATGGCCGAGCGCCTCGGCTTCGACGTCGACGTCATCGATTGTGAATGGGGAACCGGCGTCCCGCTCGACCTCTATGCCGAAAGGCTGCGAGCGGACAAGGCGCACCAGATCAAGGCGGTCTTCTGCACGCAAAACGAGACCGCGACCGGCGTTACCAGCGACGTCGCCGGCTGTCGCGCGGTGCTCGATGCAGTGAACCACCCAGCGCTCCTCTTCGTCGACGGCGTCTCGTCGATCGGCTCGATCGACTTCCGTCAGGAGGAATGGCGCGTCGACTGCGCGGTAAGCGGCTCGCAGAAAGGTTTCATGCTGCCCGCCGGCCTCGGCTTCCTGTCGGTCAGCAAGAAGGCGCTGGCGGCGTCGCGAGTCGCGACCCACCGGCGCTGCTACTTCTCCTTCGATGACATGATCCGCGCCAACGACGCCGGCTATTTCCCCTACACACCCGCCACCCAGCTGCTGCGCGGCCTGCGCGCCTCGCTCGACCTGATCGCCGAGGAAGGGCTGGACAACATCTTCGCGCGCCACCATCGCCTGGCCGAAGGCGTGCGCAAGGCGGTCGACGCTTGGGGGTTGAAGCTGTGCGCCAAGGCGCCGCAATGGCACTCCGATACGGTGAGCGCGATCCTGGTGCCGGAAGGCATCGACAGCGGCGACGTGGTCAAGCGTGCCTACCGCACCTATCAGACATCGCTCGGCGGCGGCCTCAACAAGGTCTTCGGCAAGGTCTTCCGCATCGGCCATCTCGGCTGGCTGAACGAGGTGATGGTCTGCGCCTCGCTGTCGGCGGCCGAAATGGCGCTGCTTGATTGCGGCGTGCGCCTGGCGCCGGGCTCGGGCATGGCGGCTGCGATCGAGCATTTCCGGCGCACGGCCGCAATGCCGGTCGCCGAGGCGGCGTGAGGAACGGACGATGAGCCACACCATCAACCACCTCAAGAAGCTCAGGCTCCAGCGCAGCGAGCTGGCGGTTCCCGGCTCCAGCCCGGAAATGATCGACAAGGCGGCGAACAGCGCCGCCGACTTCGTCTTCCTCGATATCGAGGACGCGGTGGCGCCGCCCGACAAGGAGCGCGCGCGCAAGAACATCATCCAGGCGCTGAACGACATCGATTGGCGCGCCAAGGGCAAGACCGTATCGGTGCGCATCAACGGCCTCGACACCCACTACATGTACCGCGACGTGGTCGACGTCATGGAACAGGCCGGCGACCGGCTGGACACGATCCTGGTGCCGAAGGTCGGCGTGCCGGCGGACCTCTATATGGTCGAGGCCATGGTCAACCAGATCGAGATGGCCAAGGGTTTCAAGACCCGGGTCGGCCTCGAAGCGCTGATCGAAACCGCGCTCGGCATGGCCAATGTCGAGGCGATCGCCGCCACGCCCGGCCGGCTCGAAGCGATGCATTTCGGTGTCGCCGATTACGCCGCCAGCAACAAGGCGCGCACCGTCAACATCGGCGGCCTCAACCCTGACTATCCCGGCGATCAGTGGCATTTCGCCCTGTCGCGCATGACTGTCGCCTGCCGCGCCTATGGCTTGCGCGCCGTCGACGGACCGTTCGGCGATTTCTCCGACCCCGAAGGTTACACAGCAGCCGCCAGGCGCGCCGCCGCACTCGGCATCGAAGGCAAATGGGCGATCCATCCCTCGCAGATCGCTCTGGCCAACGACGTCTTCTCGCCGCCGGAAAAGGAGGTCACGCGCGCCCGCCGCATCCTTGAGGTGCTCAAGGAAGCGGAGGCGCTCGGCAAGGGCGCGGCGGCGCTCGACGGCAAGATGATCGACGCTGCCTCGGAACGCATGGCACGCAATGTTCTGGTGGTGAGCGAGGCGATCGAGCGCGCCAGCCAGACGCATAGCGCAGCGCATTAGATTACCGGGAGGACAAGATGGACATTCACGAATACCAGGCCAAGGAACTGCTCGCCCGCCACGGCGTGCATGTCCCGCGCGGCGGCCTTGCCTACAGCCCCGAGCAGGCGACCTACCGGGCGCGCGAGATCGGCGGCTCGAAATGGGTGCTGAAGGCGCAGGTCCATTCCGGCGCACGCGGCAAAGCCGGCGGCATCAAGCTCTGCTCCAACGACGAGGAGATCTCCAACGCCGCTGAGGGCATGCTCGGCCGCAAGCTGGTCACCCAGCAGACCGGCCCGCGCGGCAAGCTGATCTCGCGCCTCTATCTCGAGGAAGCCGTCGACATCGCGCAGGAGCTCTATCTCGGCTTCGTGCTCGACCGCAAGGAAGAGCGCGTCATGATCGTGGCATCGGCCGCCGGCGGCATGGAGATCGAGGACATCTCCGAAAAGAAGCCCGATTCCATCATCCGCGCCACCGTCGATCCGGGCGTCGGCATGCAGGGCTTCCAGGCGCGCGAGATCGCCTTCGGCCTCGGACTAGAAAGCAACCTCATCGGCAAGGCGACCGAGACCATCCTCGGCTGCTACCAGGTGTTCCGCGACTACGACGCCTCGATGCTGGAGATCAATCCGCTGGTGGTGACCCGCGACGGCAGTCTCGTCGCGCTCGACGCCAAGATGTCGTTCGACGAGAACGCGCTGTTCCGCCGCCCGGAAATCTCGGAACTGCGCGACAAGAGCCAGGAAGACCCGCGCGAGACTTTTGCGAGCGATCGCGGTCTCTCCTATGTCGGGCTGGACGGCAATATCGGCTGCATCATCAACGGCGCAGGCCTCGCCATGGCGACGATGGACATGATCAAGATCGCCGGCGGCGAGCCCGCCAATTTCCTCGACATCGGCGGCGGCGCCTCGCCCGAGCGGGTGGCGAAATCCTTCCGCGCCGTGCTCGGCGACAAGAATGTCGAGACCATCCTGGTCAACATCTTTGCCGGCATCAACCGCTGCGACTGGGTCGCCGAGGGCGTCATCAAGGCGATCCGCGAGGTCGGCGTCGACGTGCCGCTGGTGGTGCGCCTCTCCGGCACCAAGGTCGAGGAAGGACGCAAGATCCTGGCCGACTCCGGCGAGGCGGTGATCGTCGCCGATACGCTGGCCGAAGCCGCCGAAAAGGCCGTCGCCGCCTGGCGCGAAGCCACCAAGAACAAGAAAGCAGCCTGAGGGAGGTCGAGAAATGGCAATCCTGCTCAACCGCAGCACGCGCGTCATCGTCCAGGGTTTCACCGGCAAGATCGGCAGCTTCCACGCCGACGACATGAAGCGCTACGGCACAAAGCTGGTCGGCGGCGTCACCCCCGGCAAAGGCGGCCAGACGCATCTCGGCCTGCCCGTCTTCAACACCGTCAAGGGTGCTGTGCGCGAGACCCGCGCCGAGGCGAGCATCGTCTTCGTGCCGCCGCCCTTCGCCGCCGATTCGATCATGGAGGCGGCGGACGCCGGCATTAAGCTTTGCGTCTGCATCACCGACGGCATCCCCTCCCAGGACATGATGCAGGTGAAGCGCTACATGCGCCGATACCGCTTCGAGGACCGCATGCGGCTCGTCGGCCCGAACTGCGCCGGCGTCATCACGCCCGGACAGGCGCTGATGGGCATCATGCCCGGCAGCATCTATCTCCCCGGACGCGTCGGCATCGTCGGGCGCTCGGGCACGCTGGGCTACGAGGCCGCCTCGCAGATGAAGGCGTTGGGGATCGGTGTGTCGACCAGCGTCGGTATCGGCGGCGATCCGATCAATGGTTCGTCCTTCAAGGATATCCTTCAGCTCTTCGAGCGCGACGAGGACACCGACGCCGTGGTGATGATCGGCGAGATCGGCGGACCACAGGAAGCCGAAGCCGCGATCTGGGCGCGCGACAACATGCGAAAGCCGCTGATCGCCTACATCGCCGGGCTCTCGGCGCCGAAGGGCCGCCGCATGGGCCATGCCGGCGCCATCATCTCCGCCTTCGGCGAGTCGGCGCAGGAAAAGGTCGAGATCCTGAAAGACGCAGGCGTCGTCATCGTGCCGACGCCTGCCTCCTTCGGCGAGGTCGTGGCTGATACGCTGGCGCGGACCAAGAAGGCGGCGTGACGGCCCCCACGGCCGCACAGTCCACAAAAGGTGAAGTCTGGGCCGGCCGCAAACGTCGCGGCGGCCCATCGACCAGCAGGAAACTCGATGAAACCGCGTTTGATTGTCACCCGCAGATGGCCGGCCGCCGTCGAAGCGATCCTCGCCGAGCGCTTCGACACGACGTTCAACCCCAGCGATACGCCGCTGAGCCCTGCCGCGACGACGTCCGCCTTCGCGCATTTCGACGCGATCCTGGCGACGGTCAGCGACCGCTTGCCGGTTGCGGTATTTCCCGAGAACGCCGCCCGCACCCGCATCATCGCCAATTTCGGCGTCGGCTTCAGCCATATCGATGTCGCGGCAGCCCGCGACCGCGACATCGTGGTGACCAACACGCCTGGCGTGCTGACGGATTGCACCGCCGACCTTGCGCTTAGCCTGATGCTGGCCGTCGCGCGCCGCACCGGCGAAGGCGAGCGGCAGCTGCGAGCCGGAGAGTGGCGAGGCTGGTCGCCGACCCACATGGCCGGGGCAAAAGTGTCGGGCAAGACCTTGGGTATTGTCGGCATGGGGCGCATCGGCAAAGCGACGGCCAGGCGCGCGCATTTCGGCTTCGGCATGAAGATCGTATTCTTCAACCGGTCGCCGGTCGATGATGACGAGACGCGCGCTATGGGCGCGGAGCAGTTGCCGACTTTGGACGATGTGCTTACGGCATCCGATTTCGTCTCGCTGCACTGTCCGGGCGGCGTGGAAAACCGCCATCTCATCGATGCTCGAAGCCTGGGGTTGATGAAACGCGGCGCCTTCCTGATCAACACCGCGCGCGGCGACGTCGTCGACCAGGATGCCCTGATCGGTGCACTGCAACGGCGCGAGATCGCAGGTGCAGGTCTCGACGTCTTTGCCGACGAGCCCGCCGTTCCGGAAGCGCTGAAGCAGTTGGAGAACGTCGTGCTGTTGCCGCATCTCGGCAGCGCGACCGAGGAAACGCGGGTGGCGATGGGCATGAAGGTGGTGGAGAACCTGACCGCCTTCTTCGAAGGCCGCCCCGTCCCCGATCGGGTCGCCTGACAGCCGGCGCCGCCCTCCATTCAAGGCGCTGCTGCAGTTGCAATCGATGCAGCCGAGGAAAGCGGTTTGGAACAGAGCAGACGCATCAAATTTCGCGAGGACGAGCGCAGCCTCCTGTTGCGCCTGCTGCTTCAGGTCGCAAGCGCTCGTGAGCCCGAGGTCGCCGCCGTACTGAGCGGGCGTCGGTCGCTTGTCTCGCTTGCCGCGGAACAACGCATCCCGGCGCTTCAGGCGAGCGGCGTGTGGTTCCAGTTGTTGACGATTGCCGACGAGTTGCTTGCCATGCGGGCGCGGCGCGAACTCGAACAAGGCGCGGGCGCCGACGAGGTGACCGGGTCCTTCGCCAGCGTGGTCGCGCAGATGGCGGCGAACGGCCGCTCGGCGGGGGAAGTCCAGGCCACGCTCGATGAGCTATGTGTCGGGCCGACCATGACCGCGCACCCCACGGAGGCCAAGCGCGTCACGGTGCTGGAGATCCATCGCCGCATCTATCGCAAGTTGACCGAGCTCGACCAGCCGCGCTGGGCGCCGCGCGAACGCGACCTGTTGGTCGCCGATCTGGAAAGCGAGATCGAGCTTCTGTGGATGACGGGCGAGCTGCGACTTGAGCGCCCGACGGTCGAGGGCGAAATCGCCTGGGGCCTGCACTTCTTTCGCGAAGTCATCTTCGAGGCAACGCCGCAGCTCTACGGCAAGCTTCAAGGCGCGTTCGAGCGTCACTATCCGGGAGAGCCGATCAGAATCCCCTCCTTCATGCGCTATGCCTCGTGGATCGGCGGCGACCGCGACGGCAATCCAAATGTGACGGCCGCAGTCACCGCTCATGCCCTGGCCGAATACCGCAATACCGCCATAAGCTGGTATCTGACGCAGGTGCAGCGGCTGGTGACGGTGCTCAGCGCCAGCTCCAACGTCATCGACCTGCCGCCGAGCTTCAAGCCGGTGCTGCAAACCGCGCTTGATAAAAGCGGGCAGGGGCAAGCGATAGCCGCCCGCAACCCCGACGAACCGCTTCGCCAATTCGCTTCGGCCATGCTTGCCCGGCTGGCGGCGACGCGCGACGGCGGCACGGCGGCATATCTCTCGGCGGAAGCGTTTCGTGCCGATCTCAACGCACTGTCTTCCGTTCTCGAAGCGATCGGTGGGCGCGCGGTCGCCAGGCGCTTCGTCCAGCCTCTCATCTGGCAAGCCGGAAGCTTCGGCTTCCGTACGGTCTCGCTCGACATCCGGCAGAACTCCACGGTCGTCAACCGGGTGCTGGCCGAGCTGTTTGCGCTGACAGATCCCGCCGACCCGGTCGCACCCGGCACGCCGCGATGGTCGGCGCACCTCCGCTCAAGCCTCAGCCAGGGCGAGCAACCGGAGATCGACGCAGGCCGGCTCTCGCCTGAGGCGGCCGAACTGCTGTCGACATTCTCTATCATCGCCAGGCACAATTCGGGCGCGGATGCCGACGCCGTTGGCTCGTTCGTGCTCAGCATGACCCGCTCGGCCGACGACATGCTCGCGGTCTATCTGCTGGCGCAATATTGCGGACTTTCGACCGCCCCTGGTAGTAGCGGCGCGATCAGGCTGCGCATCGTGCCATTGTTCGAGACCATCGCCGATCTGCAGGCCGCTCCTGCCGTCCTGAATGATTTGCTCGGTGTTTCGCTGGTGCGGCGGACTGTGCGCGATTTTGGCGCGCGCCAGGAAATCATGCTTGGCTATTCGGATTCCAACAAGGACGGCGGCTTCCTCGCCTCCAATTGGGAACTGGCGAAAGCGCAAAGGCGCCTTGCCGCGATCGGGCGCAAGCACAAGGTCAGGATCAGTTTCTTTCACGGTCGCGGCGGCTCCGTCAGCCGTGGCGGCGCGCCGACCGGCCGGGCGATCGCGGCGCAGCCGGCGGGCACTGTCGCCGGCAGGATGCGGGTCACCGAGCAGGGCGAGGTCGTATCGTCGAAATTCGCCAATCGCGGCACCGGCCTCAACCAGCTCGAGGTTCTCGCCGCCGGCGTTCTGGCCCACAGTGTCGGATCGCCCGCTGATGTCGGGCCGAAGGAAACGCCGGAGTTCGACGAAGCGCTCGAGGCTCTGGCGGGCATGTCGCAGGCATCCTATGCCCGGTTGATGGCCGAGCCCGGGTTCCTCGATTATTTCAACCAGGCGACCCCGGTCGCGGAACTGGCGCTCCTGAAGATGGGCTCACGGCCGGATCGCCGTTTCGGCGCCAGCGGCATTGCCGACCTGCGCGCCATTCCATGGGTGTTCGCCTGGAGCCAGAACCGTCATCTGTTGACCGGCTGGTATGGCATCGGCAGCGCGCTGAACGCCTTCGTCACGGTGCGCGGCGAGGCCGGGCGCGAGCTTCTGGCCCGCATGTTCGAGCGCTCGCGCTTCTTCCGTCTGATCGTCGACGAGGCCGAGAAGACGCTCTACCAGTCCGACATGGAGATCGCGCAGCTCTACGCCGGCCTGGTAGCCGACGCCGATGCAGCTTGGCGAATCTACGGCCGCATCGGAGCCGAATACGAGCTGACGCGACGCCTGATCGGTGACCTCACCGGAGGCGATCTTTCCGCGCGCTTTCCGATGTTCAAGGCGGCGCTTCGACAATCTGCGGCGACAGATGGACGACATCCACCGCCTGCAGGTCGATCTGCTGCGCGAGGTTCGGACCAGTCCCGGCACGGCGGATCGAAGGCGGACGGCCGACGCCCTGCTCGTCTCGATCAATTGCATCTCGGCCGGCCTTGGCTGGACGGGATAGGTCCCTTTTTTCAGAACTGAAGGGCTTGAGAGCCAAAGCGGCGGCGCGGTCCTCAGGATCTCGGCGTCGCTTTTGTTTGGCCCGCAGAACGTCGAGCGCGCCGCCTCACGGGCTCGTCAAAGCAATGCCTTTTTGGGGGAGAATGGTGCGGTCGAGAAGACTCGAACTTCCACGGGTTGCCCCACAGCGACCTCAACGCTGCGCGTCTACCAATTCCGCCACGACCGCACGTGGTAGGAGCCGGAACCGTCCGGCCCGGGGCCTGTAGCAAATCGTTTCCGGCGAAACAAGGGTGCCGTGCGGAATATTCGCTAATGCATGTCGCCCAAAAGTGCGTGGCGGTTTTTGGGAGAACGACATGCTCAGACAAAGCTCCTGGCGCAATGCTCCACAGCCTCGCCACGGGCCGGGCGAAACTGGACGTTTCAGCCAATTGCCGCCATATGAGGGGAGCATCGAGAAAGTTCCATGACAGAACGCAGCCAGATCGCCACGTCGTTCCTGCCCCTTCCCGGTTCGGCGCCGGTCGAGTGGGTCATCGAGCCCGGCCTGACGTCTTATCCCGACGCGCTCGCCTTCATGGAATCGCGCGCCGAGGCCATCCGCAATGGCGCTGCCGGCGAGATGGTCTGGCTGGTCGAGCATCCGCCGCTCTACACCGCCGGCACCAGCGCCCGTATCGAGGACCTCATCGACCCTGACCGCTTTCCGGTCTTTGCCGCGGGACGCGGCGGCGAATACACCTATCACGGCCCCGGCCAGCGCGTCGCCTATGTCATGCTCGACTTGAAGCGCCGGCGCGAGGATGTCCGCGCCTTCGTCGCCGCGCTCGAAGAGTGGATCATCGGCACGCTTGCCGCCTTCAACGTGCGCGGCGAGCGCCGCGAGGATCGCGTCGGCGTCTGGGTGGTGCGGCCGGATCGGCCTGCCATGCCTGACGGCACGCCCGCCGAGGACAAGATCGCCGCCATCGGCATCAGGCTCAGGCGCTGGGTGAGCTTTCACGGCATTGCCGTCAATGTCGAGCCGGAGCTTTCCCACTTCGGCGGCATCGTGCCCTGCGGCGTTTCGGAGCATGGCGTGACCAGCCTCGTCGACCTCGGCCTTCCGGTCACCATGGCCGATCTCGATCTCGCGCTGAAATCCGCCTTCGAGGACGTGTTCGGGCCTGCCGCGGCCCCGGTCGCCGACCTGGCCCGAAAGGCAGGGTAATCCGGCGCGGCTACATCAGCCGCGCTGAGGCCCAGAGCACGCCATAGCCGTGGATGGCGAAGACCGCGAGCAGCGCGCCGGCCATAGCCAGGCGGTCGAAGGCGCGGATCGGCTTCAGCTCGTGGCGCGGTTTCACGCCGCTGCCGACCGTGAGCAGGCTGAGGACCGAGAACACCGTGCCGGCGACGAGCAGGAAGCTTGGCGAGAAGCCGGCGCGCCAGCCGAGCGCCAGCAAGGCGAACAGCAGCAGGAAGGAGGCAAGCGCCAGCGCGATCGGGCCCGGGCAGATCTGGCGCAGCACTTGGCCGCCGTCGAACTTCCACACCGGCACCAGATTGGCGATGTTGAACAGCGACGCGCAGCCCGCAAGCGTCGCCAGCAGCACTGCCGCGAGACGATGCCCTTCGCTGCCGGCAAGGCCGCTGGCGGCGATCAGCAGAGGCACCAGGAAAGCGGAGAAGCCCGCACCCATCAGCGCCACGAAGGCGACCTCGAAGCGGCTGTCATAGGGCCTGCCGCCCATGGCGATACCGCCGAGCAACGGAATGAAGATCATGCGCACCCGGCGATGCCCCGTCAGGCGGAATGCCGCCATGTGGCCAAGCTCGTGCAGCGCCACCACCGAAGTTAGGATGACAGCCAGCGCCAGTCCCCCGAGGTTGAGGCCGAAGAACGGCCACAGGATGAAGGCCGAAAGCACGGCAAAGCCTATCTGGCTCACCGGATGCTCGAACCAGCCGCCCCTGCGATACGTTCCGGTTCTCGCCCAGACCTGCAACTTGGCGAGCTCGCGGCGCATGGCGAAGTAGCGGAAGATCAGGAAGGCGACGCCGCGATAGCGGTCGGTTTGCGTGAGCGTAACGCGCGTCGCATCGCCTTCGGGCGCGAGCGCGGTGGTTTCGCGATAGTCGGCCCAGAACGAGGGATCGAGAGCCGTGTCCTCAACGACGCGCATCGAGAAACGGCTGCCTTCCACCACATCGTCGAACCGCGCCTTGCGTTCGATCGGCCGCCCGTCGCGCCCTTCCCATGACAGCTTGATCGACGTCGTCCCCTCGCCGTCCATGGGTTCGGCAGAGAGGATTTCACCGGACCAGCCGGCGTCGCTGCCGAACGGCCACAGCGCCTGCCAGAGGCGATTCCGGTCAGCCTCGATCACGCGGCTGACCGTAACCGTGCGCAGCCCGAGCGGCACCGTCATCAAGAGAAAGATCAGTCCGAGATTTCCGGCCACGAGTGTGACCGTGGCGATGACCGACACTGCCCTTGCTCCCTGTCTTTGCGAGCCAAGCTAGCGGGGGTGCGGCCAAGAAAAGCTTAACAACGGGCGGGCTCCTGCCCGTCCCAAACAGAGAGCGGACCCTTCGTTCGCCCAGGGAGGCGGCCGCCAGCCGCCTGCTCACATGGCGCCAATCCAGATCGCCATGGAAATGAGAAAGGTGCTCATGCAGACCAGCGAGACGACATCCTGAACCAGATCGGCCATAACTCTCTCCTGTTGTTAATATGTTCGCAATTTGTTCTAATTTTGTTCGAATGTCAACGATCAGCCGAGAGGCATGCTGGCGAATTCAGGCGATCCGTTTGCGCACGGTTAAGGAAAGGTTGACGAGACGATAGGCCCTTTTTGAGCGCGCGGAGGGCAAGTCGAGATCAGGCCGAGCCGAGGATAGTAAGTTCCGAGAACCGGAGACGGCGGTACTGTACGCGCAAGAAACTGCGGTCGACAGGCCGGGCCCCAGCCTAATATCGGCTTGCCTTAAAGCGGCACCACTTTGCCCTCTGCCAGCGTCACCCGCCGGTCCATGCGCCCGGCGAGCTCGTGATTGTGAGTGGCGATCAGCGCCGCCAGCCCCGACTGCCTGACCAGCGCCTCCAGCGCATCGAACACGTAAGAGGCGGTGGCCGGGTCGAGATTGCCGGTAGGTTCGTCGGCCAGCAGCACCAGCGGCGCGTTGGCGACCGCGCGCGCGATCGCCACGCGCTGCTGCTCGCCGCCGGATAGCTCGGCCGGCCGGTGCTGCGCCCGCTTGCCGATCTGCATGTAGTCGAGAAGCTGCGCCGCCCGCTCGGATGCCTCCTTGCGGCCGAGCCCCTTGATCAGCTGCGGCATCATGATGTTTTCGAGCGCGGAGAACTCCGGCAGCAGATGATGAAACTGGTAGACGAAGCCGACATCGTTGCGGCGGATAGCCGTGCGCTCGTCATCCGACAGCCGGCCGCAGGCGCGGCCGCTGAGGATCACGTCGCCGGCGTCCGGCCGCTCGAGCAGCCCCGCCGTATGCAGCAGCGTCGACTTGCCGGTGCCCGACGGCGCCACCAGCGCCACCATCTCGCCACGCCTGAGCGAGAAGTCAGCGCCGTTCAGAATGGTCAGCTTGCGCGGCCCCTGGACATAGTGCCGCTCGACGCCCTTCAGCTCGATAATGGCTTCGGCCATCACTCGTACCTCAAGGCTTCGACCGGATCGAGCCGGGCTGCCCGCCAGGCCGGAAACACCGTGGCCAGGAAAGACAGGGTGAGCGCCATGATGACGACATAGGTGGTCTCGCGCGGGTCCATTTTCGCAGGCAACTGGCTGAGGAAATAGAGCTCGGGATTGAACAGGATCCTGCCGGTCATCCAGGAGAAGAACTGGCGGATCGATTCGATGTTGAGGCAGATGACGACGCCGAGCAGCACGCCGGCGATGGTGCCGGTGACCCCGATCGCAGCCCCGGTCATCAGGAAAATGCGCAGGATCGCGCCGCGCGACGCGCCCATGGTGCGCAGGATCGCGATGTCGTGGCCCTTGTCCTTCACCAGCATGATGAGGCCGGAGATGATGTTGAGTGCCGCCACCAGCACGATCAGCGTGAGAATCATGAACATGACGTTGCGCTCGACCTGCAGCGCCGAGAAGAAGGTCTCGTTGCGCTGGCGCCAGTCGACGAGGTCGACCGGCCGCTGCGCCGCCTGTTCGACCAACGGCTTCAGCGCATCGACATTGTCCGGATTGTCGACGTAGATCTCGATGGTCTGCGCCCGTCCGTCCATGTTGAAATAGAGCTGGGCTTCCGAAAACGGCATGTAGACGATCGAGCTGTCATATTCCGACATGCCGACCTCGAAGATCGCCGCCACCTTGTAGCCCTTCATACGCGGCGTGGTGCCAAGCGGGGTAACGTCGCCTTCGGGTGAGATCAGCGTGATGGTGTCGCCGAGCACCAGCCCGAGATTCTCGGCCATGCGCTTGCCGATCGCCACGCCATCGCCGGTGTCGAAACCGTCGAGCGTGCCCTGCTTGATGTTGCTGGACACAATTGAGATCTTGTTGAGGTCCTCGGCGCGAATGCCGCGCACCAGCGCGCCGGTGCCGCCGCCGACATTGCCTTGCGCCAACACCTGCCCGTCGATCAGCGGGATGGCGTATTTGACGCCGGCAACGCCGTTGATGCGACTCGCCACCTGCGCATAGTCCTCCAGTGGCGAATCGAGCGGCTGCACGATCAGATGGCCGTTGACGCCGAGGATGCGGGTGAGCAGCTCGGCGCGAAAACCGTTCATCACTGCCATGACGACGATCAGCGTCGCGACGCCCAGCATGATGCCGAGGAACGAGATCGAGGCGATGACCGAGATCACCGTCTCCTTGCGCCGCGAACGCAGATAGCGCCACGCCACCATGCGCTCGAAGCCTGAAAAGGCGCCTGCCGGCGATCGAGCTGCAGCCGCCTCGCCCATCATGCGATACCCAGGCGTTTCTGGGCCTCCGCGATCGGCAGCGTCTCGCGCTCGCCGCTCCGGCGGTTCTTGATCTCGACCTCGCCGCTAGCCACCCCGCGCGGTCCGACGATCACCTGCCAGGGCAGGCCGATCAGGTCGGCGGTTGCGAACTTGCCGCCCGGCCGCTGGTCGGTGTCGTCATAAAGCACGTCCTTGCCGGCCGAGGTCAGCGCTGCGTAGAGCTCGTCGCAGACGCGGTCGCATTCGGCGTCGCCGACCTTCATGTTGATCAGACCGATATCGAACGGCGCGACCGCTTCCGGCCAAATGATGCCGTTCTCGTCATGGCTCGCCTCGATGATCGCCGCGACCAGCCGCGACGGGCCGATGCCGTAGGAGCCGCCCGAAGCATAATGGTCCTTGCCGTCGGGACCGGTGACCTTCGCGTTCATCGGCTTCGAATACTTCTCGCCGAAATGGAAGATATGGCCGACCTCGATGCCGCGCGCCGAGAGCCTCTCGCCTTCGGGCACCTTCTCCCATGCCGCTTCGTCATGCATCTCGTCGGTGGCGGCGTAAGGAGTCGTCCATTTCGTCACGATGCCGCCGATCTCGGCATCGTTGGAAAAGTTCGTGTCCGCGTCGGGCACGTCGAGCGACAGATAGGCGCGGTCGCAAAACACCTGGCTCTCGCCGGTCTCGGCCAGGATGATGAACTCGTGGCTGAGGTCGCCGCCGATCGGGCCGGTATCGGCGCGCATCGGAATGGCCTGCAGGCCCATGCGCGTGAACGTCCTCAAGTATGAGACGAACATGCGGTTATAGGCGGCTCTGGCGCCTTCAAAATCGAGATCGAAGGAGTAAGCGTCCTTCATCAGGAACTCGCGCGAGCGCATCACGCCGAAGCGGGGGCGCACCTCGTCGCGGAACTTCCACTGGATGTGATAGAGGTTGAGCGGCAGGTCCTTGTAGGACTTGACGTAGGCGCGGAAGATCTCGGTGACCATTTCCTCATTGGTCGGACCATAGAGCATGTCGCGGTCCTGCCGGTCCTTGATGCGTAGCATCTCCTTGCCGTAGTCATTGTAACGGCCGCTCTCGCGCCACAGATCCGCCGACTGGATCGTGGGCATCAGGATTTCCAGCGCGCCGGCTCGGTTCTGCTCCTCGCGGATGATCTGGCAGACCTTGTCCAGCACGCGCTTGCCGAGCGGCAACCAGGAGAAGCTGCCCTGCCCCTGCTGGCGGATCATGCCGGCGCGCAGCATCAGCCGATGCGAGACGATTTCGGCCTCACGGGGGTTTTCTTTCAGAATGGGCAGGAAGTAGCGCGACAAACGCATGGACTGGTCCGTGAATGAAAAATTGGCGGCGCGGGGAATCGGCGCAACCGAGGCTGCTTGCCCGGGCTTCATAGCCATTTCATGACCGAATGGAAACCCGAGCGCTCTAAAGTGTTGCGGCGTTCTGCGCATGATCAAAAGGGCCCGTTTTGGCCACCAAAGTGCCGCATCTGGCCTTTTGATCGATTCACAAGCAAGCCCTGCCCCACTATTGTGCAGTGCAGCACGATATTGCCTATTTGGGGGCAAAATTCTTCGTGACATTTTCACCTGCCTTGGTCTAGTGTGCGCCGATAACCGAGAGGGCGGAGAAAAATCTGCTCTCCTACGCGGTCAAAGTCTTGGGAGGATGCGATCTAGGCGCGGTTACTCGCTGCCGCCGGACACCGGAAACAGATCGGACGCGTTTAAATTGCAAGGCCTCGTGCCTTGCATTTTTTTTGTGCAATCATCTGCTTAGCACCACGACCTGCCAAACAGCATTATGCTGCGTCAGCCCTTGAAATCGGAAGCCGGCTTCCGATTTCAACCAGCACGGGCGCGGGCTGATCAATACTTGCGGAAACTGGGCAGAGCGCTAACGGCCGGCAGTATGAGTAAAGTCCGGCACGATGTGCGGAATGTCGTCGAAACCGAAGCCGAGCCCCCTTGTCAGGCCGTAGAAAATGCCGATCACGATCGCAGTGACGACCGTCGTGCGGATCGCCGCGCGCAGCATGTGCGGTCCCTTCGGCGCGCTCGAGACCGTGCCGAGCGTCACGTCCTTGTCCTCATCCTGGGTGCGCAGGCTGAACGGCAGCACCGCAAACAGCACCAGCCACCAGGTGACGAAGAACAGTGCGACAAAGGAAACCCAGTTCATGCCTGCTCCAATTCCACCAGCGTGCCGAAGAAATCCTTGGGATGCAGGAACAGCACAGGCTTGCCATGCGCGCCGATCTTCGGATTGCCGTCGCCGAGCACACGCGCGCCGCTTGCTTTGAGCTGGTCGCGCGCGGCGAGGATATCGTCGACCTCGTAGCAGACATGATGCATGCCGCCCGACGGGTTCTTCGCGAGGAAGGCTGCGATCGGTGAAGCGTCGCCCAGCGGCTCCAGCAGCTCGATCTTGGTGTTGCCGACATCGACGAACACAACCGTGACGCCATGTTCCGGCAGCGCCTGCGGCTCGCTCAGCTGAGCGCCCAGCGTATCGCGATACGCAGCTGTCGCCGCAGCCAGGTTCGGCACGGCAAGCGCGACATGATTTAGGCGTCCGAGCATAAGCGCTCCGAAAGTTAGGGGAGTAGGGGGGTAGGAAAAACTCCGAGCTATTTGCTCTTCCCTACTCCTTATTCCCGTACTCCCCTACTCCCTTATCTAGAGCGGGATGAAATTGTTGGGAGTCGTTGAGGATTCCCAAATCAGCGGGTTTATGATTCACCATTCATGCTGGGAAGGAGGCCAGCATGGATGGCACTATCGATGGATCTGCGAGAGCGCGTCG